>JAYVSG010000085.1:0-3676 GCA_043775535.1 Candidatus Omnitrophota bacterium | reverse complement strand
GGACCATGTGTGCCGCTGTTCTTCATCGCGGTGCGTCGGATATATTGTTGATGAGGACAGCTGGCCGGCCTTAAAAAAAGCTTTGCAAAGCAAGAAAGTTAAAGCACAATAGCCCTATGGTACAAAAACGTGTATTGGTGGTTGAAGACGATCGCGACATCAGTGAGCTGATACGCTACAACCTGGTCCGAGAGGGCTATGAGGTTTTTGTTGTTTTTGACGGCGACCAGGCTGTTGAGAATGTCGTGAAGATGAAGCCTGAGCTGGTCATTTTGGACTTGATGCTGCCGGGCACCGATGGTCTGGATATTTGTCGCCAGATCAAATCCGCGGACGAATTGAAAGATATCCCGGTTATCATGCTGACCGCAAAGAGCGAAGAGGCCGATGTTGTGGTGGGGCTTCAGCTCGGGGCAGATGATTATATCGCCAAACCATTTTCTCCCAAGGTATTATTGGCCCGTATAAAAGCGGTGATGCGCCGGACGAGCAAGGCGGATGCACCTGTTGCCAAGAATCGCAGGGAATATGGCCTTCTTGTCATTGACCTGCTTAAACATAAGGTCACGTATAAGGGAGAGCTGGTCGTATTGACAGCCATTGAATTTGATATCTTAGAGTTCCTTTCACGTGCGCCAGGCCGTGTTTATTCGCGTGAACAGATCCTTGAGGGGGTCTGGAAGGATGGCAAGTTCATCATTGATCGTGCTGTGGATGTGCATATCCGTGCCTTACGCAAGAAATTGGGCGAGGGGGACGGTTTGATAGAGACGGTCAGGGGAACAGGGTATTGTTTTAAAGACATCGAGGGGTGATCTATGCGTGCACTATTGATCGTGCTGTGTTTATTGTTTTCCGGCGTTGTTGTGGCCCATGCCAATGTTGATCTTCAGGCGGAGCACGGGGAGAATTTAGATAAAGCTTCTTTCCCCATACGTTTTAAATTCCAAAAGTCCACGGGTATGGTTTGGAAAGAATCTTCCTATGAGGATCGGAAGTCTTTTTTGGAGGGGTACTATAACCAGCTGGCGGATGAGGACAAGGCTAAGAGAGATACGGAGCGGCAGGAATTGCAGGAGCAGCGGGAGATCGATCAGGTAAAAAGAGATGCAGATCGTGAGATAAAAGAGAAGGTAAAGGCTAGGGCAGACGCTAAGAAAGAGGCGGAAAAGAAGAAGGATGCTGAGAAGAAGCGTTTTGACCAATATGTAAAGGAAAAGCAGAAGGAAGTGGACGAGTTGCGTAAGACCCAGCAAAGTTCAAGGCGTTGACCGGGTCGATATGCGTTTAAAGATCAAGGCCGTTATTTTTGATATGGATGGCGTTATTACAGACACCATGCCCTATCATTTTCGAGTATGGCGGGATCTGTTCGCCCGTGAAGGTGTGTACGTTTCCCATGAGGATATTTATAAGCGTGAAGGACAGAAGGGTATCGAAAGCTTGAAGGAAATATTCAAGGAATATGGAAAGCCTTTTGATGAATCCCAAGCCAAATCCCTTTTAAAAGAAAAAGAAGAGTTGTTCAAGAAGGTGTTCAAACGTCGTTTTATCACAGGATCGAGGAGATTTATCCGCAGTCTGCACAGCAATGGATTTAAGCTTGCGCTGGTGACGGGCACTTCCCGCCATGAGGCGGTGAGGCTCCTGCCCGAGGATCTTTTTGGTCTTTTTGATGTGACTGTTTGTGGTTGTGAAGTATCCAATGGTAAGCCCCATCCGGAACCCTATTTGACTGCTCTTAAGAAGTTATCCATAGCTCCCAAGGAGGCTGTGGTGATCGAGAATGCGCCTTTTGGTATCCGCTCAGCCAAAGCAGCTGGTATTCGTTGTTTTGCGATTGAAACATCCTTGCCCAAACCTCATTTGCGTCAGGCTGACGGCATTTTCCACTCATTTAAAGATATGCTTTCCCAAATGAGCTTCGAGCGTTCATGACAAAGTATAAGAATATCCTTTTACTGTATAAGAACAGCACCTACGCCAGCTATTTCCTAAGCGACAGGCCGCGTTCCAGCAAGCTGCAGGGGCTTTTGAATTCCCAGGAAGTGAAGCGTTTTCGCAAGACCCACGAGAATCATTTCTGGACGCTGGCCTATGTCGAGGCTGTGTTAAAGCACAAGAAATTGAAATTCACCAAGTTTTGCCGGGGATCATCCATCAATTATGAGCGCTACGACCTGATCATCACGGTCGGCGGGGACGGCACCTTCCTTGAGGCTTCTCGCGATTTAAAGGACCAGGTGATCTGGGGGATCAATTCTGACCCTAGCTGGAGTGTGGGGCGTTTTTGCAGCGGCAACCCTAAGAATTTTGAAACCATGGTCGATCGGGTTGTTCAGGGCAAGGTCCCTGTCCGGAAGATCAACCGGTTGTCGTTGTCCTTTGATGACGGTACCCAGTCCATGGATGTTTTGAATGATCTCTTGATCTGCCACCAGAATCCGGGTGCTTTGAGCAGGTATTATCTGACGGTCGGTGGTGTTAAGGAAGAACAGAAATCCTCAGGTGTGTGGATATCCACAGCGGTTGGTTCTTCCGGAGGCATTTGTTCTGCGGGCGGCAAGCTTCTGTCGCAGGAGAGCAATAATTTCCAATATCGGCCGAGGGAGCTCTATCGCGGCCGCGGCCGCATCTATCGTTTGATGGGCTCCATATTAAAACCTGTGCAAAAGGTGAAGTTGTTGTCCTTGATGCGGGAGGGTGTTGTGTTTGTTGACGGTTCGCATGTCTGCCTGCCGTTTTCTTTTGGTACTGGTCTTCATGTGGAGCGTTCCAAGCATCCTTTAAAGGCGGTGCTTTAATGGAAGCTGTGCTCTTGATCAGCCATGGCAGCCGTTCCGCCAAAACCAAGGAGGAAGTTGCGATCTTGGTGCAGGAATTAAAGAGGCGCAGCGGGATCCCTATTTTTGAATATGCCTTTTTGGAGATCGAACCGCCCACCATTGCAGAAGGGATAGATATCTGCATCGCCAAGGGGGCGACCCGTGTGATTGTATTATTGAATTTCCTGAATTCCGGCCGCCATGTGAATAATGACATCCCTGAGATCGTCCACGGGGCCAGTGAAAAGCATCCGGGCGTACAGATATCCATCACGGGTCCTGTAGGCCAGCATCCTGCCATCGGCGATATCTTCCTCGACCTGCTTAAGCATGGTTAAAAAATTCGCACCCACGCTGCTTGCCTGGTACGACAAGAACAAGCGCGATCTTCCCTGGCGCCGCACCAAGGATCCCTACAAGATATGGATCTCCGAAATGATGCTGCAGCAAACCACGGTCGCTGCGGTCATTCCCTATTATGAGCGTTGGTTCAAGCTCTTTCCTACCGTCGGTGACCTTGCCAATTCTGATTTGCAGGAAGTGCTTAAGGCTTGGCAGGGTTTGGGTTATTATGCCCGTGCACGCAATCTGCATAAGGCTTCGCAGATCATCATAAAAGAATACCAGGGCTTATTGCCGAAAGATCCTCAATTGATCCGTGCCTTGCCGGGGTTTGGTCCGTATTCAACGGGCTCTGTTTTAAGCATCGCCTATGACTTGCCCTTGACCATTATTGATGCGAATGTGCGTCGCGTAATTATGCGCATACTGTGCTTGCCCGGCCGTGCAGATACGAAGCAGGACAAGCAGGTGGAAGCATTTCTGGTTAGTGTTTTTCCAAAAAAGAGGGC
>JAYVSG010000084.1:0-6278 GCA_043775535.1 Candidatus Omnitrophota bacterium | reverse complement strand
CCATCTCCAGGGTGAAGATCGGAGCAGGCTTTCCCACCAAACCATTGCCCATCATCCCTCCCATAGCAAAAGCATAGGAAGCAACAAACACCGTCAATCCAACCACGAGCGCTTTCAACATATACTCTCCTTGATCCAACCTAGATATTCTTTGCTGCCCGCCGCGATCGGCAAGGCGATTATTTCCGGTGTGGTGTAGCTGTGCAGGAACTTTACCTTGGCCTCGACCTTTTTAAAAAGGCTTTTCTTGGTTTTCAGGACCAGCAGGGTTTCTTTGGAATGGTCGATCTTCCCCTGCCACCAGAACATGGACTCGACACCGCCCAAGATATTGGCGCAGGCGACAAGCTTGTCCTTCAACAACGCCTGGGCTATTTTCCTGGCTTCTGCGGCATCCTTGGTGGTAACGAGAATGGCGATATACATATTATTTTAACATCATGAGCGAGATCATGCGCCCGGCCTTAGCACCGTCACGGCGGAATGAGAAATAATTGGGAGAACAGATGGTGCAGACGCGTGTGTTCTTAATATTGCTGTCCAATAAGCCTACCGCCTTCAGCTGGCGCACATTATTCCCGGATACATCGGCATAAAGCTTGCCGCCGCGCTCGATGATGTCCTGTGGAAAATACTCTTTGAACTCCGGACCGACCTCATAACAGCAGACACCGCCGGAAGGCCCCAGCACTGCCTGGATATTCCTCGGATCACAGCCAAAGCGGGACTTTAGAAGCTCGGCCGTCTTTTGGGTGATATTCAAACGCGTTCCCTGCCAGCCGGCATGGACAACACCGATGACCTGCTTGATGGGATCATACAAGAAGACCGGGACACAGTCGGCGGTGCGCACGGCAATGGGCAAGCCGCGCTCGGTCGTTACGAAAGCATCCGCTTCATGTGTTGGGGACAGCTTCAAGTCCTTGGTAACCACAATGATCTCATCCCCATGCACCTGCTTACGCCAGAAAACCTGCGGGATATCAACACCAGTTTCCTTCTTCAAATAGGCCTGCTGGGCAGGGTTCAGCGACGCACCAAAATCTGTTGGGGTAAAATCGATAGATGCGTCGCTGGTCAGCGCAAGGATCTTATCTTGATCTAGGAATTGCATACCAGCTCTTTTCTTTGCTTGGTGAACATCCAGCATGGCCGTACTTTCATTGGCCCTTCTTAATTGGGGTTACGGTATTCACTCGCTTGCCGTCAGGCAAGCGAGGCCCTGAATTATTTTCCTCAATGATCACCTTGGTGCCCATGGGGATGACGTCGTAGAGTTCTTCCACATCTTCGTTCTTCATGCGCACGCAGCCGTGGGAAACGGCCTGGCCGATCAACTCGGGTTGATGGGTGCCGTGGATGCCGTATTTGGGCTTATCAAAGCCGAGCCAACGTGTACCCAGATGGTTTTCTTTATCTCCGCCGGGAATGGCCTTACCCTGATTGAACCAGGTGGGATTTGGATAACGGTGTTTGATGGTGAATTCCCCCAAGGGGGTCTGTGTACTGGTCTTTCCGGTCGAGACCGGATAGGAATGGATGACTCGCCCTGCAACCTCAACATCCAGACGGTTCATGGCCTTGTTCACGCGTAATAAGAACGGCACGCTCCACACCGACAGCTTCTGTCCCGGCCTGAAGCCATGGCCGCTCAGTTTGTTCCTTATCTTGATGAGTTCGATCGTGGTGCCGTATTGCCTGGCGATCTTGTCCAAGGTATCACCGGCCTTAACGGTATAAAGCACAGCCCCCTGCACCGGAACATTCGAATGGACGATGGCCCACGGGTCCGGCTGCACAGCTTCCTCCGCGTATACCCCGGGGCATACGGTGAAAGCCAAAAGCAGGAAGGTGCATATCTTGATCAATCCTTGATCTCCAGGACCTTCTCGATGCGTTTGTCTGGAACAAGCCACATGATGGCGACTAGGACATACAGCACGCCTGCGCACAGGGAATGGACGAAGGACGCCGCAATGGCCAGTGCGTAGATCACAACGGAGATCTTGCCTTTAAGATCGCTGCCGATGGCAGCGGCAAGGGTCGAATCCTTGCCGTGGCGATTGATAAGCACACGCACCAGGATGGAATACGCAATGGCGGCCATGAACAGCACCACGCCGTACAAAGCAACCGGCGCCGCGGCAAAATGGGTCTCTCCTGCCCAGCCTGTGACAAAGGGGATCAAGGACAACCAGAACAACAAATGCAGATTAGCCCACAGGATGGCGCCGTTGACATGACGGACAGCTTGGAACAGATGATGGTGGTTGTTCCAATAAATGCCCACGTAAATGAAACTGAGCGCATAACTTATAATTACGGGGACCAAAGGTTTAAGCGCCGCCAGTTCATGGCCGTAGGGTGTTTTCATCTCCAGCACCATGATGGTGATGATGATGGCGATCACGCCGTCGCTGAATGCCTCCAGCCTTCCCTTGCCCATCACATCATTTGACATGGTCTTCCTCAAGCACGAGCTGCGCGGGGGATACGACGGCACCCGGCATGTCCTGGACATTACCGAGCTTCTTTTCAATGGTGCGGGACTTCCGTGCGGCATCGTCGATATTACGGCTGGCCTGATCAAGCTTGTCCTTGGTCTTTTCTAAAAGATCACCGAACTTACCGAACTCCGCCTTGACCGTACCCAATAAGGACCAGACCTCACCGGCACGCTGCTGGACCGCCAGGGTACGAAAGCCCATCTGCAGGCTGTTCAACAGCGCCACGATGGTGGTGGGGCCGGTGACAATGATATTGAAATCACGGCGCAAGGTCTCAGACAGACCCGGACGGCGCAGCACTTCGGCATACAGTCCTTCGATGGGCAGGAACAGAATACCAAAATCCGTGGTCAGCGGCGGCTGGAGGTATTTGTCCCGGATATTCTTGGCTTCCAGTTTGATGCGCGCTTCCAAGGCTTTGGCGGACACTTCAATGGCGGCAACATCGCCCAGGTCGGCAGCAGCCAGAAGGCGTTCATAATCTTCGGTCGGGAATTTGGCATCAATGGGCATGAGAACCTTCTGGGCGCCCTGACCCGGCATCTTGACCGCATATTCCACGGGGTCGCGGCTGCCTTCCCTGGTGATCACATTGCGTTCGTATTGCTCAGGGGACAGGATCTGCTCCAATAAATTACCCAATTGCGCCTCACCGTATGCACCGCGGGTCTTCACATTGCTCAATACCTTCTTAAGGTCTCCCACCCCAATGGCCAGGGTCTGCATCTCCCCCAAGCCCTGATGGACCTTGTCCAGGCGATCGCTGACCATCTTAAAAGATTCCCCCAGGCGTTTCTCGAGGGTGGATTGCAGTTTCTCATCCACGGTCTCGCGCATCTTCTCAAGCTTCTGCGCATTGTCATCCTGGATGTGTTTGAGCTGGGTCTGTATACTTTGAGTGAGGCTGTTCAGCTGGCTGGTCAGATTGGCGCTGAAACCCTGCAGGCCTTTGAGCTGTTCGCCGCGATTGGCCGCGATCTCTTCACGCAGGAGGCGTTCGGTGCGCTCCAGGCTCTTTTCCAATTGTTCGAACGGAGACTTGATGTCGACGGCAGGCTGACTCTTGTGGCGCAGCAGCAGGGTCACCAGGACGGCCAAGTTGGCCGCAGCCAGGATCAATAGAATAATATCGGTTGCGATTCCCATTTCAGCAAATCTCCCTTGTCGTCGTAATACAGGTAGATCTTGTCCTTGGCCTGGCGCCAAATGGCATAACGGTACAACGCTTGCCGGCACTTCTTGCCGCCCATCTCTTCTATCCTAGCCTCAATGGGCGGGCCGAATGCCTTTAAAATGCCCTGCTCCGTCCTATATTCCTTGATGTGCCCTGAAGCAACAGCGGCCTTGAGCTTGTCGTATTGCCCGTCGGTATTGCTGACGAATTTATGCTGTTGTTCCTTTTCCTGGCTAAGCGCCTTCAACATCAAGGCCTGGTCAAGGTATGGGAGCAATTGCAGCTGCGTGCAGCCGCTCAGCAAAACAATGATCACTACGACATAGAAGTGCTTCATAGGTATAGACCCCCGATAAAAACATTCGGGGGTGACAGGTTCTACTTGCTGATGCTCACTTTTTCTGCCTGCAATTTATCGAGCAGCACGGTGATCTCGCGCTGGCGGCGTTGGACTTCCTTGAGGCGTACGCCGTATTCCTTGATCATTTCTTGATCGCGGCCGAAGGACTCGCTCATGAAGCGGGACTTCACATAGCTTTCGGTCTCCAGCTCGGCCGCTTCCTTCTCCAGAGATTTAAGTTCCTTCTTGATGTCTTCCAGACGGCGCATGGCCTGCTTGTGCTTTTCCTGGGCGTCCTTCACATGCGACGGCACATTGTCATTCTTAGAATTCTTTTGCGCCTGGGCCATGGCTGCCTTGGCGGCATTGGCCTTATTGTTCATGTCCATGTCAAAGCCAGCCCTTTTTTCCAGATAATAATCCAGGCCGCCGTGATAATTCCTGATCTCGCCGGGATTGACCTCAACGATGTGGTTGGCGATCTCCTTGACGAAGAAGAGGTCGTGGCTGATGAAACACAGGGTGCCGGTATAGCTTTTAAAGCAGCTGGTCAATGCCTCCACCCCGTCGATGTCCAAGTGGGTGGTGGGCTCGTCCAGGCAGATGAAATTAGGGGGATTGACCAAAAGTTTGGCCAGGATCAAACGGCTCTTCTCACCGCCGGAGAGCACGCTCACATATTTGAACACATCATCCCCGCGGAAATTGAACACACCAAGCAGGGTGCGGGCCTGAGCCTGCGGCACGCTGCGGGTGGTGGCGGACATCAATTCTTCAAAGACCGTGCGCTGGGGGTTAAGAACATCCAAGCGGGTCTGGGAGAAATATCCCAAGTCGACCTGATGGCCCAATTTGCGCGTACCCTCATCCATATCCAATACACCGGCGATGATCTTGAGCAAGGTGGATTTACCCGCGCCGTTGGGACCGACCAAACACAGCTTCTGCCCCTTGCTGATCTCAAAATCCAAACCCTTGTAGATCTGCTTGTCCGGATAGGATTTAGCCACGTTCTGCAGGGTCATGACGGTATAGCCGCTCTCGCGGGTTTCGGGGAATTCGAAATCACGGATGGAATGCTTTTCCTGGCGGATGTCATAATCCTCTAGCTTGTCGAGCATCTTGCGTTTATTGCGCACGGCAGCTGCACGGCTGGGCTGGGCATGGAAACGCTCGGTGAAACGCTCCAACTGCGCACGCTTCTGGTCAACGACCTTCTGCTGCTTCTCCATGGTGCGGTTGCGCGATTCCTTAGCGTCCTCATACTCCTCATAATTACCTTTGATCTTGGTCATACGTCCGTCTTCCAGGACAATGGTGTAATTGGTAACGTCGGTCAGGAAGAGCTTGTCGTGCGAGATGATGATGAAGGTCCCATTGTACTGGGCCAAATGGCCTTTGAGCCAGATGGTCGCTTCCAAATCCAGATAATTGGTAGGCTCGTCGAGCAGGATCAGATCGTATTGATAGGTCAACAGCTTGGCCAATTGGGTGCGCATCTGCCACCCGCCGGACAATTGCACGATGGGCTTGTGGAACTCAGCCTCCTTGAAACCCAGACCGCTTAAGATCTTCTCGGCCTTGTGTTCCAGGTCGTAAATGCCTTTTTGCTCGAGCAGCTCCAGGATGTCGCCGTAGCGCGGGGAATCCGCCTTATTATCGTCTTCGAGCTTGTGCTTCTCGGACATGAGCGCACGGATCTCATCGTCACCGGAGGTAACTTCCTCAAGCACGGTGCGGTTGGATTCGTAATGCGATTCCTGGGCCATGTAGCCGATCTTGATGCCCTTCTGGATATTGACGTTGCCGGACGTGGGCTCCAGCTGCTTTAAGATGA
Organism: Candidatus Omnitrophota bacterium; assembly: GCA_043775535.1. GTDB lineage: Bacteria > Omnitrophota > Gorgyraeia > Zapsychrales > Fredricksoniimonadaceae > JACQQW01. Next base: position 420 of record JAYVSG010000084.1, on the reverse strand, counting down.
TCTTGAACAAGGTGGATTTACCGGCACCGTTGGGTCCGGTCAAGCCGATGCGCTCGTTGGGGAAAATGCTCAGGTTGACGTCATCGAGCAGCATGCGCTCGTCGAAATTCTTGGATAGATTAGTGACTGTGATCATGGAGCTGTCAATTCCTTTACTTCATCTGTGGTTAATTCACGCCACGCCCCCAGCTTCAACTCACCCAGGGTGAGTTTACCGACGGCGATGCGTTTTAAATGGTTTACCCTGTGTCCGACGCTATAGAACATGAGGCGCACCTGGCGCTTGCGGCCTTCATGGATCGTGATCGTCAGCTCTGTTTCGCCGCTATTATAGCGGACATCTGTGATTCGGCAAGGAGCAGTTTTGTGCCCCTTGGGGTCGTCCTCGTCCTTGATGGTGATGCCTTTTTCGAGCTTTTC
>JAYVSG010000083.1:0-3700 GCA_043775535.1 Candidatus Omnitrophota bacterium | reverse complement strand
GTATGGATACGGCCCGAAGCTTCCGTGGTCGGAACACGCTGAACACGATGAGTGCCACTCTCCCACTTCAAACGCTTGGAACATTCCCTGCCGCTTATCGAAAAAACAACTTCCTTCACTCCCCCGGCTTCACTGTCCACATAGGACATCAGGTCGAGCGTCCAATTCTTCTTGTCCGCATATCTGGTATACATGCGGTACAGGTCAGAGGCAAAAAGGCTTGCCTCAAGGCCGCCGGTACCTGCACGGACCTCAATGATGATGTCGTGGTCGGGTTCGTTCTTGCTGGGATCGAAAAAGTCGGCGAGTTCCCGCCCGAGTGCGGACAATCGGGGCTCCAGCTCTGCCAATTCCGCCTGGGCCATTTCCCTGAGCTCCATGTCACCCTTGGCCTTGATGATGTCCTGGGAGTCACGGATCTGGATTTCCAGGCTCTTGTAGGTGCGGAATTGTTCCATTAAAGCAGAAAGTACGGAAAACTCTTTGGCGAGTTTGCCGTACTTTGCCTGATCGGAAGCAATTTCTTCGTCTGCTAGAAGTCGTTCAAGCTCATTAAAGCGAAGCTCGCTTTGGCTGAGCTTGGCAAGATCATTTGCCTTTAGCATAGCGCTTGTTGAAGCGTTCGATACGGCCAGCCGTATCGACGAACTTCTTGGCACCCGTAAAGAACGGGTGGCACTGGGAACAGATCTCGACGCGGATAGCCTTCTTGGTGGCACGCGTATGGATCACATTGCCGCAGGCGCAGCTGATGGTGGCAACTTCATAATTGGGGTGGATATTTGCTTTCATATTCTTCTCCTGAACTATAAATTTCCCCTCTTTTGGGGAACGGCACAAGTTGGTAATATTACACCAATTGCCTCGATTTTGCAAGCCCTTCTATTGGTGCGGGCTATTTGTTCATATTCTGGAAAAACTCAGCATTGGTCTTGTATTTGGAGATCTTATTGATCAGCAGCTCCATCGCTTCTGCGGTGTTAAGGTCGTTGAAGGCCTTACGCAAGAGCCAGGCGCGCTGCAGATCGTCCGCCTGGACCAATAATTCCTCGTGGCGGGTGTTCGAACGCTTGATGTCGATGGCCGGGTAGATGCGGCGCTGGAACAGGTTGCGGTCCAGCTGCAGTTCCATGTTACCCGTACCCTTGAATTCCTCGAAAATGACCTCGTCCATACGGCTGCCGGTGTCGACAAGCGCGGTCGCGATGATGGTCAGGGAACCGCCCTCTTCGATATTACGGGCAGCACCAAAGAAACGCTTGGGCTTATGCAAGGCATTGGAGTCCACACCACCGGAAAGGATCTTTCCGGAATGCGGCACCACGGTGTTGTACGCGCGAGCCAGACGGGTGATGGAATCGAGCAGGATGACAACGTCGCGCTTGTGTTCGACCAGGCGCTTGGCCTTTTCAATGACGATCTCCGCGATCTGCACGTGGCGCTCTGCAGGTTCATCGAAGGTCGAGGCAATGACCTCACCCTTGACGCTCCTCTGCATGTCCGTGACTTCTTCCGGGCGCTCATCGATCAAAAGGACGATCAAGACGACTTCCGGATGATTGGCCACGATCGAGTTGGCCACCTTCTGCATCAGGACGGTCTTACCACTGTAGGGCGGAGCCACGATCAAGGCACGCTGGCCCTTACCGATCGGGGTCAACAGATTGATGATGCGCGTGGAAACTTCCATCTGGGTGGTTTCCAGGTTCAGGCGCTGTTTCGGATATAGCGGGGTCAGGTTATCAAAGAAGATCTTGTCCTTGCACTTCTCCGGATTCTCGAAATTGACCGCTTCCACCTTCAGGAGGGCGAAATACTTCTCCCCTTCTTTTGGCGGACGGATCTGGCCTGAAACCGTATCGCCGGTCTTCAAGTCGAAACGGCGAATCTGGGACGGAGAAATATAAATGTCATCGGGACAAGGCAGGTAATTGTACTTGGCGCTTCTAAGGAAACCAAAACCTTCGGAGAGGATCTCCAAGGTGCCTTCGCCGAACATCAGGCCTTCTTTTTCCGCCTGGGCCTGCAGGATCTTAAAGATCAAATCCTGCTTCTTCAGGGTCGAGGCGCCTTCCACCTGAAATTCACGGGCGAGCTTGGTCAGCTCTGCCATCTTCATTTCCTTCAACTCTTCTATATGGACCGTCTTCCCCGCAGGGTTGGCCGGTTTATAATCGCCGTTGCCGTTCTCTTTGTCTTTGATGTCTTCTTTGTCGTTATTTTTTGTTTCGGTCCTGCTCATTCAGTTCTCCTGGTTGTATTTACTTCTTGATCTTACGGAATCTATTGAAAACCGCGCTTACCTGCGTGCGCGTCTCTTGCAAGGGGCCGTTGTTGTCGATGATGATATCCGCCAAACGGCATTTTTCTTTTTGAGGCATTTGGAATTTCAAACGTTTTAAGATCTCGGACCTAGAGATCCCCATGCGGTTTTGTATGCGCTGGACCTGTTCTTTGCGGCTGGCACGGACAACGACCGTAATATCGGCCAATCGGTCCCATCCGGTCTCGAACAATAAAGGAACATCTAAAACTATGAATTGTGTACGTCTATATAAGGAGATTTGCCGCTTAACTTCTTTTAAAGCCTCTGGATAAAGAATGTCGGTGAGTTTTTTTAATTCCCGGGGATGTTGGAAAACAACCTTGGCAAGCTTGCTGCGATCAATGTCACCTGCACAGATTATAGCACCTGGAAATGATTTTGCCACTTTTTTAATGCATTTTGTGTTTTTGAGCAAAAGGTCACGGGTGACGGTATCGGCATCAATAACCTTGGCCCCCTTTGCCTTGAACATGGCGGCCACGGTGCTTTTCCCTGTGCCAAAACTTCCGGTCAGCCCTATGAGGAGCATTTCTGGTATACCTTTACGTAATCTTTGGCGCTCTTATCCCATGAGAAGCGCTGGCGCATGGCCTGGGCCAGGAGGAAATCCATCTGCTCTTTATGCTTGAACACCTTGACCGCCTCACCCACCGCCTTGACATAATTGGCCTTATTGTGCTCCGTGAAGACAAAGCCATTTCCAGTCTGGTGGATAGGGTCGTAGAGCCTGATCGTGTCCGCCAGGCCTCCGGTACGATGGACGATGGGGATGGAACCATAGCGCAGTGCGATCATCTGCCCCAGACCGCAGGGTTCGAACACCGACGGCATCAGGAAGAAATCACTGCCCGCATAGATCCGGTGGGCCATGGATTCATCGAATTTCAAATAAATACCCACACTTTTAGGATAGCGTAAAGAGGCCTCCTCCAGCATGCGGTGGTACTTGCGTTCCCCCAAGCCGCTGATGATGACCTGGGCACCCAGGGACACCATCTCGCTCATGGACTCCGTGATCAGGTCAAAACCCTTTTGATGGCAGAGACGGGCAACGCAGCCGAAGATAGGCACCCGGTCATTGACCGGCAGACCAAAAGCTTCCTGCAGGGCGGCCTTATGTTGGGATTTTCCGACCAAGTCCTGTGAGCTGTACCGGTGGTCCAGGAGAGGATCATCCTTAGGGTTCCAAGCATCATAATCCAGGCCATTAAGGATGCCGTAAATGTCTTTGACACGATTGCGCAAAACACCGTCGAGACCGCAGCCGAAACGCGGGGACTGGATCTCCCTCGAATACTGAGGGCTTACGGTCGTGATCGCATCGCTGAATATGATGCCTCCTTTAAGCACATTGATCTGGTCATAGAATTCCAG
>JAYVSG010000082.1:0-8536 GCA_043775535.1 Candidatus Omnitrophota bacterium | reverse complement strand
ATGGCATTAATGAGGCTGCTTTTACCCACATTCGAACGTCCGACAAGGCACACCTCCGCCGCACTCGTCCCCAACTTTTGAGGATCGACCTCGGTTCTCAGGTGTTTCGTTTGGCACAGCATCTTAACGGTTGCATTCATGTTGGGAGATCATCCTGTCCGGTCTTTCGGTTGCATAGAATATGCTTCAATAAAAAACCCGTTGCAAGCAGACCACTCACAATGGGTTTTGTACAATTGGCTCACCTTAGCGGGCGAGTTTTGCAACTATTTATTAACAAATGCCTTGGAATGGGAATGTTTCATCCCTAAAAGAGCATCAATTGAAAGATCTTCATCAATCAGTGGCCAATGAATTCCGTAGCCGGACGGTGATACCTTATACGTTTCACGCTCTTTCTTTGATGCTTTAAGCAATCGTTGAGATGTTTTGGTTAAATTAATAACCACTTCCTTTCCATCCACCGTTAACTTCATTTGTGAACCAGAAAAATCTATTTTCTGAATTCTATGAACTAATTTCATTTATTTTCTCCTCTCAAACTCATTCCACTTTTCTACAATATACTCAAAATGGTCAAATATAATTTTTCGAATTTCTCTTTTATCCTTTACTTTCAAACCAGAAGAATACGCTTCTTCAATATCAAATCCTTTAACATTAATCCAATATTTACATTCCATCCCTGCTTTTTGGGCATGAACATGCAGTGGCTCATTGTTTTCGTTTGAATAAAAGAATAACCTCCACCCTAAGATTTCTAGTATCGTCGGCACGCTTAAACTATAACATAACAAAAAAGACGCTGCAAACTTAATGTTTACAGCGTCTTAGGAAATAATAATAGGGGACAGTCCCCTATTTATATTAACGGTTGCATTCATAATTCTCCTCGCTCCAATTCATTCAAATAAATAAAATTGGGGGCTTTAACCCCCGCCTTCTTCCTGATCTCGATCAATTCAGGCGATTCAAAGAATTTACGGGCATTGTCCAGCGAAGACCATTGTGAGAAATGAACAATGTTATTGGGATCATTATCGTAGCGCAATAATTGATAGCTGATCTCTCCCGCATTCTTCCTGATCCCTGCTGCCTGATCAAAAATAAGCTTCCAGGCATCATAAGAACTGACTTCGTGGATGATCAGGACATGCGGCATATTCTACTCCAATTAACGGTGAGGGCAGCCAGGCCAGCAACACGGCCTGCGTTTACCTTTTTTTAGATTTGAACAGCCCCACTCGATCCGCTTGCTTCTAGTTTCTGCTTTTTTAGCTGAAGTGACCCAGCATATCCACTCATTACGCGCAAGCGGCGTAATATCCTCCCATGTCTTTAAAGCTTCGGGCTCACAGGCCAAGGCTTTTTTAAGGTCCAAGGGAAGTTCGTGAACCACGCCGCCTGACATCTTTTTAATACCCATATAGTTCCTTTGAACGTATCCCGATCTTATAAACTCTTCCCATCAAATTGCGTGATCTTGTGCTTGCTCCAATCGAGGCCCTCTAAACAACGGACATTGACTGCCGCTATCATCACATTATCTTTGGGATTTATCCCCTCTCCAAAAGGAGCAGAGCCACATTTTGCACAAAAATGATGTTGAACGACCTTTTTATTGAATTGGTACGTAGAAAGACCTTCTTGAGGGGTCTTAAGTTTAAGCTGTGTGCGCGGAACAAACCAAAGAATATATCCCCGTGAACGACAAATAGAACAGTTACATTCCATCAAACCCTGAACTTCCCCCTCAACATCAAAAGCAATATTGCCGCAGTGACAACTTCCATGATAAATCATATTGATCTCCTATAGCCTGTCAGACTGTCCATGAATAATAGGGAACTGTCCCCTATTTACTAAATGTAATCATTTTCTTTAATTCTCTTTTTCAAGCAGACAAAGCTTCATAGAAACGTTTAATCACGGGATCACATTTAATATCATTAGCTTTGATTGGACGGACCAAATGGATATCCTCCAATGATCGGCACCGGCTTAAAGCCACATAAACTTGCCCAAAATCAAAAGCCCCTTCTCCCAGATCAACGCGAACTTTTTCAAGCGTCCTGCCTTGGCTCTTGTGAATTGTTACTGCCCAAGCCAACATTAATGGATACTGCATATAAAATCCGGACCGTTTAGGAACAATTTGATCTTGGGACTCATCAAATTCATATTTGAATGCTTCCCATTTTACTTTTTGAATATCATAAATTGCCGTACGGTATTTTTCCTGAATTTCAACTCGAATAGTTTCGTTAAGTTCAACTACTTTTCCTAAAGTACCATTAACCCACCTTTTCTGGTCATCGTTCTTTGTAAACATCACTTGAGCACCAACTTTGAGGGAAAGATTGATCGGTGACGGTAATTTCTCATCTTCCAATGCGAATTTTCCTGATACCTCACCAATAAAGGTCTTTAAATCGCCAGGCAATTTACCTAAATGCAAATCATTAATTTGATCAGCAATGCGATTTGTACAAGTAAGTGTGATTATCGTTTCACTAGAATTAACTGCTGGCACATGTCTTTGGTTAAGCAATGGAATAACAATATCCAATGCCTCTGCTTGGCGAATCTTATTTAACATCTGAATAAAATGATCATCGGACTGACGAAATACTTTAGTGAGCTCTTTTGATACCATATGGCTTCGCTTGAAGGCTTTGGCACCAAAGAAATAAGGGCTGTCATACCCCATCTGCTGAAAAGCCTCTGCTTCACGACGATTAAGAACAGGAGGTAGTTGAAAAAGATCGCCAACTAAAAGAACCTGCACACCTCCAAAAGGCTCATTAACCCCTCTATTTTTTCTTAAGAACTTATCAATACCATCAATCACGTCAGCCCTTACCATTGACGCTTCATCTATAACTAAGAGTGACATTTTTGTATAAAGCTTACGATCACGAACGTACTGAATGTCTGAATCAATAATAATCCTCGGCGGAAAACGAAAGAAAGAATGTATTGTGGATCCTTGAATATTGAGAGCCGCTACCCCTGTGGGTGCAACCACAACGAGATTTTTATCAAATTGATTTCTTAAATATTGAACAAAAGTAGTTTTCCCTGTTCCCGCCTTACCGCTAACAAAGACAATGGGAGCCTCTGCTTTAAGCCATTCTAATATTTGACGGTATTCTTCAGTGATGACAATATCATCAGTCGAAACACTACGATCTTTTTGTGAGACAGTCGCTGTTCTCTCGGTTAACAAGGCCTGCTGACGAACAGCATCAATGCTCACGGGTGAAACACCAAACATCTCTTTAAATTTATCCCAAATCGACATTAAAAATCCTTATTTGATAACTTCTACAAATTCAACAATAAAACGCAGTTGAAAATCAACAGTATCATCCTTCCCATCAAATCTTAACACTGGGGAATCTTTATTAACCGGAAGTAATTCTATATACTGATTAAGTCCATCGGGGTCCTTATGGCTGCGATACCCTTTAATCGTGAACGTTCCTCTTGTTTCAGGATCCACTTTTCCACGATACTAAAAAATAAGATCTCTGCCGTCACCCGTATAGAATAATAGGGAACTGTCCCCTATTTCTATCACCCCAATTAAGAACGGCATTAGCTAATTGCTCTACTTCCTGAAAAGATTTCATACTTCTTTCAATATTAAAAATATTAAAATTTGCCCAAGAAGATAAGACAATGCCTACAACTGGCGCTCCCCATAAAACCATTTTCCAAAACATTAAAGAATCTATATTCATCTTATTATCCTTTGACGACACAATAACTGCCCGCCTTCGAGTTATATCCAAGCTTTAAATGCTTTAACTAGACGCTTACTTAAATTTCTCTCCGTCATAACTTCTTTAATTATCTTCTCAACTTCAGGAATAGAGAACATTTGTGCATCTAATCTATTTGTATCTGTATTATTAATAGGAATAAAATTAGGGCCCTTAAGAGAATCTTTAGTATAAACAATAACTGCACACACCATAAGCCCAAAGAAAATAATTGTACCCCATATCACAAATGAATTTCCCCAAAATGGCCACTCATAGGTTTGGAGCGCAATTATGTTAAACAGCAAGAAAGCGCCTAACATTGCCATATACTGCACTAAGCGCTTAATCATGTGCCTAGTAAATGTTTCTATACTATTAATAAAAAGATAGTAATCAACAAAACCGTCAAAACGCGGATTATTATGAACATTACTTTTCTTTATAATTTCCCGCAAATGTGACGGAACATCTTTATCCAACCAGCACGAAACATCGCGATCAACATAGCTATAACCCGGAATTCTCTCCTGACCATCAAAACACTTTAATTTAATATAATCTCTGACGCTTTGCAAAGCCGACTCTTTTTGTATGTTAGAATGTTGTATTCTAAACGTAGCAAATAAACCAAAGAGCGCAATAATTGCAGCTATGGATTGAGCAATTGTCGAATAAAAATAACCCAACATATTAAGTTGATCCCCTGACATATTTTCTCCTAGCAGTCTTCGTAGGTTAGCGCATCAGTCTTAGACATACCTCAATATACACAATAAAAAAGCCGTTTGCAAATCACTTGCGTGATCTACAAACGGCTAAATTGGCTCCCCCGCGAGGGCTCGAACCTCGGACACATTGGTTACGATCTGACTTACTTTACAGTAAGAGTCGGACTTTCTCTTCACCATGATCCATATCAGATGTTAGGTGACGGGTGTAAAGTCTCTGCACTTGCCCTCTATGAGATTCCATAGATGCTAGCTCAGGATTGCCCACAAAACCTCATGGGTTTCCCTGACTTAGCCCGTTTTTTCACTTCGGCGTTTCCACCGAAGGCTGCTAACTATGTTCGCGAACAGCCAATTGCTCTACCGACTGAGCTACAGGGGAATCAAAGAACGAATTAAAGTATGGCTATTATACAAAAAACCTTTTAGAAGTCAACCACTCTGCGTGAATTAAGGGACATCGTGAGTGTCGACATATCCACGAACTCGACTGCGCTTCCAACCGGCAATCCCATGCCGATGCGGCTGACGCGGATGCCATACGGCTTAAGCTCCTTGCCCAGGTACATCGCCGTCATTTCGCCTTCCGAATCCGGGTCGGTGGCGATCACCACTTCCGCGATCTCCTCGCTCTTGATGCGCGACATCAATTTATGGATGTGCAGATCATCCGGCCCTCGCCCGTCTGCCGGGGAAATATTACCCAACAGAACATAATACAACCCCTTGAACGAGCCGGTGCGTTCAATAGCCAGGAGGTCTTTGGGGGATTCGATGACACAGATGGTCTTACGGTCGCGACTTAAGTCCGCGCAGATGGAACAGACTTCGCTTTCGGTCAGGTTATTGCATTGCTTGCAGAAACGCAGACCTTCCTTCAGCTGCACAATGCTGTCGGCCAGGGCCTTAACCTGGGCGTTGTCGCGGGTCAGGAGCCAGAAGACAATGCGCTCGGCGCTGCGGCGGCCTACGCCGGGCAGCTTGCTTAATTGGTCTAATAAGTTCTCTATTAATTTAGGGTACATTTATGGTATGGATCCCCGCTTTCGCAGGAATGACAGGTCTAGGTTTCGTTATGCCATTCTTTGATGACTTCGCCGCCGAACATTTCCAGGGCATTCTTGACCAGCGGCGCGTCTTCTTTAATGGAAGAGCCCTCAATGGCCTTTAAAGCAATTATGATGTTTCCGCCCAAACGTTCGCTTAACACTTTCTCGATCAGGGCCAAACTTTCCTTGGCAGACAGGCATTGCATTTGAAAAGCATGTTCCGGAGTAAAGCCGATGGTCAATTTACCGTCCTTATACGCATGCGGCACGCCGTCCTGCAAGAAGGTCGCCACCGACATCTTACGGCGGGACACCTCATGGGTCAGGGAATTCCAATCCTGCTGGAGCTGGGCCAGTGAAGTATTGGCCGCCCCCGAAACACTGATCTCAGGTTGAACAGAGGCTGCGGCAGGGGCCGGTTTCACGATCTTGGTCGCTGAGACCGTCGCAACAGCCGGAGCTGCAGACCTTGAGACCTGAGCCGTTTGCGGTGCAGGTGCCGCCGGTGCGGCAGCCGATATAGTGCCGCCCAAGGTCAGCTTGGCAAAGGCCAGCTCCAAAGGCATGCGCAAGGTCTCCATGACACGGCTGGTTTCCTGCGCTTCAATAAAAAGTTCGATCGCCTTCAATATACCGCCGATGGTGATCTTATCCGATTGTCCATGCAGGCGCTGTTTGACCGCGGCGGGATAATCGACCAAATGGCTCAAGGCAGGGCCGCCGATCTTGACGATCATCATGTGACGGAAATGCTCGGTCAGGTCTTTACCCAATTGCTTGATGTCCTTGCCGCGCTCAATGATGTCATTAAAAACGGTCAGGGCAGCCACGCAATCCTTGGCAACCAAGGCATCTGTGAGACTGAACAGGAGTTCGGTCTCAACGATCCCCAGCATGGAATACACATCCTTGGAATCGATCCCCTCTTCCCCAAGCGCGCTCAATTGATCCAGGATGCTCAGGGCATCGCGCATGCTCCCCTGCGATGCCTTGGCAATGGCGAACAGGGCGCTCTCATCGATCTTCAAACCTTCCTTGGCACAAATGTCCTTCAAATTACCGATGGTCATCTCGACCGAGATACGCTTGAAATCGAAACGCTGGCAGCGCGACAAGATGGTAGCTGGTACCTTGTTGGCCTCGGTGGTGGCAAAAATAAATTTAACGTGGGATGGCGGTTCTTCGAGGGTCTTCAAAAGCGCATTGAATGCCTCGGTCGTGAGCATGAGAACTTCGTCCACGATATAGATCTTGTACCGGCCATAGGCAGGTGCGAATTTGACGTTCTCGCGCAGGGTGCGGATCTCATCGATGCCGCGATTGGAAGCACCGTCGATCTCGATGACGTCGAAGCTGTTGCCGTTGGCGATCTCCTGGCAGGCAAAACAAACGCCGCAGGGCGTCAAGGTTGGGCCATTCTGGCAATTCAAGGATTTGGCTAGGATACGGGCACAGGAGGTCTTGCCGATGCCGCGCGGACCGCAGAACAAAAAGGCATGCGCGATGCGTCCGCTTTCAATGGCCTGCTTGAACAAGCGTGTGATGTGGTCCTGCCCGACCAACTGGTCAAAAGTCTGCGGACGGTATTTGCGGGCTAAAACCAGGTACGACATCAACGGACCGCTTTCTCTAACGCGGACTTCAGGTCCGCATATTTGAACTGATAACCCGACTGCTCAAGACGTTTGGGAACCACACGACTGCCTTCCAACAGCAGCGTCTGCCCCATCTCGCCGAACAATAACTTCACACCAACGGCCGGCACCGGAAATATGGTCGGACGCTTGATGACTCGCCCCAAGACCTTGGTGAATTCTTTATTACTGACAGCATTGGGTGAGACCACATTCACCGCTCCGCTGATATCCTCTTTTGCGATCAAATGCTCCATAACGAGCGGGATCTCGTCCAAAGCGATCCAGCTCATCATTTGACGGCCGGAACCCAAGACACCGCCCATCCCTAACTGGAACGGCAGCCACATCTTGGCCAATGCCCCGCCTTTTTTATTCAAGACAACACCGAAGCGGGTGTTCACAACCCTTATCCCGGCATCCTGTGCAGGTTTTGTTTCCAATTCCCACTGGCGGCACACATCTGCCAGGAAATCACTGCCATTAGGACTTTTTTCGTCCAGAATGGTGTCCGGCATATGATTGCCGTAAAAACCAACCGCGGACGCCGCGATCAAAAGTTTTGGTTTACGCTTTAATTTGGCTAGGGTCGTACACAACAAACGCGTGCCATTGACCCGGCTTGTCAGAATGCTTTGCTTGTACGCGCCGTCCCAGCGCTCTCCCACATTCGTACCGGCCAAATGGATGACAACGTCAAAACCTTCCATTTGTTCAGGGTCGAGTTGCCCGGCATCCGGGTCCCAGACAATGCAGGGCGGTGCTAATAAGGCCTGCCGCGTGATCGGGACGACCAAATGACCTTTATCCTTAAAGAACGGAAGGACCTTGGAACCGACAAGTCCGGTGGCACCGGTGATGGCAATGCGTAACGGCATAAATTTTATAATACCCTATAAACTACCAGCGGTAAAGCTGTTTGCGGGCAGGGCCCTGGGCCTCTTTAGGTTGAGTTGAAGCTGAAGTGGATTGCGCGAACTTGGTGCTTCCGCCCGGCGTATTGCTCCGGGGCTTGCCCGGATCTGCCTTGGCATGGGTGCGCATGGTCAGGGCAATGCGCTTGCGGGCCAGGTCCACTTCCACCACCTTGACCTTCACCTTCTGCGCCACCTTGACCACATCGGCAGCGTTCTTCACAAAGGTATCCGACAATTCGCTCACATGCACCAACCCATCCTGATGCACACCGATATCCACAAAGCATCCAAAGGCGGTGACATTGGTCACAATGCCATTGAGTTCCATGCCGGGCTGGAGATCGGCCAGGTCGACAACGCCTTCCTTGAACTGCACCGCTTCGAATTTGGCGCGCGGATCACGGCCCGGCTTGGACAACTCTTCCTTGATATCCATCA
>JAYVSG010000081.1:0-3365 GCA_043775535.1 Candidatus Omnitrophota bacterium | reverse complement strand
TAGGTCAGCGCATACTGGATGGGCAGCCGCATATCGGTCACGCCCAATTGTGCCAGCACCGATCCATCGGCAAATTCCACCATCGAATGGATGATGGCTTCCGGGTGGACCAGCACATTGATCTGGTCAAACTCAAGGTCGAACAGGCGCTGGGCTTCGATGAATTCAAAACCCTTGTTCATCAGGGTGGCCGAATCCACCGTGATCTTGGCTCCCATCTTCCAACGGGGGTGACGCAAGATATCCTTGACCGTCATGCTGCCGAACTTCTTTAAGGGGACATCCCTCAAAGGCCCGCCCGACGCGGTCAAATGCACGCGCTTCAACGGCGCTTTCTGCCCATCAATGCATTGGAAGATGGCACTTTGCTCGCTGTCGACGGGGATGATCACGGCCCCATGCTTGCGGGCTTCCTTCATGATCAATTCACCGGCAATGACCAGGGCTTCCTTGTTCGCTGGGGCGATCGTTTTGCCTGCCTTGGCTGCTGCCAAGAAAGGCTTAAGGGCCGCTGCCCCGCGTATAGCGATCACCACAATGTCCACATGCTTCGAGGAAGCAATGTCCTCGAGCTTTTCCATCTCCCCTTCACCCAAGGCAGTGAATCTGGGACGATATTTTTTAACCTGCGCTTCAAAGAGCTCTTTATTGCTATAGGCCGTCAAGGCAACGACCTTGAAACGGTCCGGATACTGGTCCACCACCTTCAAGGTGTTAAGCCCGATAGAACCGGTGGAACCCAGGATCGCGATATTTTTAACGGGCATACTAATACGGCAAACTCTTTAAGGTCGAACTCATGTAGAGATAAAATGCCGGCACAGCGAACAATAAACTATCGATCATATCCAAGATGCCGCCCAGACCCGGAAGCAGCCTGCCGGAATCCTTGACCCCGCAATCGCGCTTGATCAGCGATTCTGAAAGGTCGCCGAGCTGGCCCAAGGCGCTAAAAAAGGCACCCATCAGTACGATCTGCCACTGCGGGAAATTCACGCTTGCCGGCAAGAACGACTGAAAGATCACCGCGGTCAGGGCACTGACACCCAGGGCCCCTAAACTTCCCTCGACCGACTTGTTAGGACTGACCTTGGGCAAAAGCGCATGCCGGCCAAACCTGCTGCCGATCACATAGGCGCCCATGTCCCCGCTTTTCGTCACCAGCAAAATGAACGCAACAAGCTTCACACCTTCAGCGCCGGGCAGCAGGAAACGGATCTTGACCAGGAAACTGAAGAACCAGGCGACGTAGAGCACACCGAACAAGGTGGTCGACAACCCTAGGATCGCATTGCGGTTGTCCTGGCGCGAGAACTGCATCAAAAGGATGAGCAGGAACCCGACCACAATGAACAACAGCTCCCAATTTTTCGTCAACTCGAAACGCGTGAAAATGGAGATCGGGATCAGGACACCGATGAAGATCCCCACATAGCTGTAGATGGGGACATCCTTCTTCTTGACCATGTAAAAGAACTCGTACAGACCACCGACGGTCAGGAAACAGACCACGGCGATGAACATCGCATCGTTGATCACCGCAAAAGCAGTCATCACGCTCATAAAGGCTGCGGACAATATCCGTGATCTAGGCATTCACGCCTCCATAACGCCTTTGCCTTCCGGCAAAGTCCTTAAGCGCCAACCCAAGCTCCTCGGCGGTGAATTCCGGCCAAAACTTGGGGGTGAAATATAATTCCGCGTACGACAATTGCCACAACAAAAAGTTACTGATCCGAAGCTCTCCCGAAGTGCGGATCAAAAGGTCGACATCCGGCTGGCCCTTGGTATACAGCAGGGACGATAGCATGCCCTCGTCGATCGCTTCCGGCTTCAGGCTGCCTTCCGCGACACGCCCCCCTAAGACCTTCACCGCATCAAGGATCTCGGCCCGGCTGCCGTAATTGAACGCCACATTGAGCGTCATGGCATCGCTGATCCCGGTCAAGGCAGCTGCCTCATCCATAGCCTTCAATACTTCCTGCGGCACCCCTTCACGCCGTCCGATGAAACGCACCCTGACCCCGTTGGCACGCAGCTCTTTAGCTTTTTGCCCCAGCACCGTGATGAAGGTGCGCATGATCATGGACACTTCGTCCTTGGGTCTGGTCCAATTCTCGGTCGAGAAGGCGTAGATCGTCAGGACTTCAATACCAAATTTACGAGCGGCGGCCACCACTTCTTCGACACGCTTCACACCTTCCACATGACCTTGCGTGCGCAGGAGGTTACGGCTTTGCGCCCAACGGCCATTGCCGTCCATGATGATCGCCACGTGTCTTGGTAATTTGTCCGCCATACCCTTATCAAATAAAAAGGGGGATAGACATCCCCCCTTTAAAACAAACCGTTCCACTGGACGCGAACGCTTAAAAGTTACATTACTTAGCCTCTGGGGCTGAAGCTGTTTGAGCAACTTCCGCGGCCTGCACTGCCGCTTGGGCTGCTGCCTGCTTTTCTTCCAAAGCCGACTTCAAATTCGCTTCTAAGGATGCCTTGGCCTGCGCCAACTTATCATATTGGCTTTGCAGGTCGGAATTGACTTCCTTGGCCTGTTCCAGCACATCTTTCAATTTGGCCATCTTGTCGCCGGTGGTCTTGACCTGGTTCTCCAAGGCAGCCAGTTTCGCCGCGCTCTTCTGGGAACTTTCTTCAGCGACCAAACGGCCGTACCGCTCTTCCTCGAGGGTCTTGCTCAATTTGTTCTGCTTATCGAACGCATAAACAGCTGCGGCAATGCTGCCAGCCGCGATCAAAAGGCAGATAACAAGGACGACGGTGTTTTTCATTATTCAGCAGCAGTCTCAGCCTTGGTTTTTTCGACCTTAGGCAAGATCACGATCTCAACACGACGGTTCTTCTGGCGGCCTTCCTTGCTGTCATTGGACATGACAGGCTTATACTCACCGTAGCCGATAGCAGCCAAACGCGGTTCGGTCACACCCTGTTCGCTCAGGTAATGCAAGACGCTTAAAGCGCGGGCAGAAGATAATTCCCAGTTGGATTTCCAGCCGGAACGCTTGATGGGCTGGTTATCGGTATGACCTTCGATACCGACATTCAGGTCAGCGACCGTGGTGTTCAAGACAGAGGAAACTTTTTCAAGCTTGGGAAGGGAAACGGTGCGCAATTCAGCCTTACCGGAATCGAACAAGACCTCAGCGACGAAGGTGATGACCAGGCCTTTGTCAGCCATCTGGACATTGACCTCTTTGTCATTGATCTCGTCCTTCAGGCGGCGTTCAAGCTCAGCCTTGGCACGCTCGAGCTCGCTCATTTCGCTCTTCAATTTGGAGATCTTTTCAACGTCGGTGCGGCGGCCTTTTTGGAAAATGACAGTACAGCCGGTGGTCCCGAGGGAAAGG
>JAYVSG010000080.1:0-4780 GCA_043775535.1 Candidatus Omnitrophota bacterium | reverse complement strand
GTAAGGGTGTTGTGGCAAAAGCCATTCACCAGACCGACCTGAACCGCTCCAAGATGCCATTTGTCGAGGTCAGCTGCGGCGCCTTGTCCGAGACCCTTTTGGAAAGTGAATTGTTCGGCCATGCCAAGGGCTCCTTCACCGGCGCCATCAAGGATAAGAAGGGCCGTTTCGAAGCAGGCAACGGCGGGACCATTTTCTTAGATGAGATCGACACCTGTTCCCCGGCGCTGCAGATCAAATTGCTGCGCATCCTGCAGGACGGGACCTTTGAACGGGTGGGGGAGACGACCACCCAAAAGACCGATGCCCGCGTCATTGCCGCGTCCAACCGCAACCTGGCGCAGCTCGTCGATGAAGGAAAGTTCAGGGAAGACCTCTATTACCGCATCCACGTCATCCCGATCTCCCTGCCGCCCCTTCGGAACCGCAAGGAGGACATCGATGTCCTGGTCAAATATTTCATCAATGCCTTCAATGTGAAAAACCACAAGAAGGTAAGCGGCATAACCCAGGAAGTGCGGCAGATGTTCCTGGATTATTCCTGGCCCGGCAACATCCGCCAGCTGGAAAACGTGATCGAAGGGTCGCTGATCATGGCCAAGGGCAATGTCATCACCAAGGACGACCTGCCCAAGAGCTTTAACCTGCGTGAATCAAAACATTTAGCCGCACCCGCTAAAACAGAAACCGCCATGCCCGCACGGGCCCTTAAAGAAAGCCTGAAGGACCCTGAAAAAGAGATGATCGTAAACGCATTAAAGGAGGCCAAGTACAATCGCAGTGTCGCTGCGGCAAAGCTTGGCATAAACCGGACAACGCTGTATAATAAAATGAAGAAATACGGAATAGAGCTATGACCCCATACATACTGACCAAACATCAAACCCGCCTGAAAAGCATCTTGGAGAACTTTGTCCAGACGGTGCGCATCAATGTGTCCTTGGTCGACAAGGCAGGCAAATCCATTTTGACCCCAGAGCCGAACCATTTTGGCTGGCAATTCCTGGCGGATACGGCAGACATCGGCAAAAGCTTCAAGCGCGCCGACAATTACCTTGAACACACAGACGGCCTAGGCTTCAAGCATTTCGCCATACCCACGGCCATGGGCTATATCGTCGTCGGTCCTTTGGCGCTCAATAAAAGGCCGGAACGCTCCGGCTTTGCTTCTGAAGAACTCGATGAAGTCCGCGTCATCTCTCAGAATCATCTCCGATCCATCCTGGACTTAGTCTCAGGGGTCGCCGGACTCTTGGAAGACATGCTTGGGATCGAACAAAAGAAAGTCCCTCAAAAGAAAGCAAGCAAGAGTCCTGAAGACTTAAGCGATATTTTCAATTCGATGCTGGATGTTGCACTTCAATTCAGCCATGCCCAAAGCGGTTCCATCATGCTCTTTGACGGCAAGACCAAGGAACTCTCCGTGCAGGCCTCGAAAGGCCTTAAGAACGGCCATGCCAACCACAAGCCGATAAAGCTCGGTGAAGGCATTTCCGGACTAGCCTTGAAAGAACGGAAGACCTTGATCCTGACCGACGACCACAGCCCGGACAACCGGATCTCCCATTTGCTCAAGCGCAAAGAGATCAAGCAATCGATCATCATGCCATTTGAAGACCCGTCCAAGAAGATCCGGGGGGTCATCAATGTGAACATAGAGAATGCAGCCAATTTCCTGACCAAAAGCGAAGCATCAGAGATGGCCCGGAATTTAGAGGAGATCACCGAACAGACCCTGCAGGTCATCTAAAGTCCTTTTACGCAAAGGAGCTTGCCCATGATGGCGTTTGGAGATCTACCCGCAGGGGCTTTGGCAGTGGCAGGTTTTATCTTTGTCTCCCTTTGCGGCCTCGGAGCAGTGCTTTTCCTCCTCCACAAGCATTTCATTGCCGATCCCATTAAAAAGATCATCCTGGCCATGGACCGTGTAGGGCAGGGGGATTTCAGCGACCCTCCGCCGGTGGGAGGAACTTCGGACATCGCCTGGCTGTCACGTTCTTTGACCGACATGGTCCGTAATCTTGATGTTGTTTCCTTATCCAGGGACATGTCGAGCAAGAACACCACACAGCGGGAGACCTTGCTGCAGAGCGAGAAGAAATACGGCCAGGTCCTGGACGCCATATCCGAAATGGTCCTGGTCAAAAAGGCCGGCTCCAAGATCGTGTGGGCGAACAAAGCATTCCTGGAGTTTTACGGCATGACCAATGAACAGCTGCAGGGCATGATCGATTCGCCGGTCAACCGCCCGGATTATACGCAGCAATACGTCAAGGACGATGCCTATGTCTTTGAGACAGGCAAGGTCCTGGACATCCCGGACGAACCGGTGACACGCCATGACGGCACCGTGCGCTTCTTTTACACGGTCAAGTCCCCGATATTTGACGACCATGGCAGGGTGATCATGAGCGTTGGGGTATCGAGGGACATAACAGAAAAGAAACTACTGCTCGACCAGATCAAGAACATGCAGCGCGATCTGGGGACCGACGGAACATAAGGGGAGTTTGAATGCGTATTTTTGTTGGCGACCTTCCGGTCGACGCCTCTAAAGAAGAGGTAAAGAAAAGATTTGAAGCTTTCGGCACCGTTACGAAGATCTATATCAAGAACAGGGAGGGCGGCAATGCTCCCCGTTCCTACGGCATGGTCGAGATGCCCGTTGAGAAAGAGGCCTTGGCTGCCATCGCTGCCTTGGACGGACAGGCCTTCATGGACAAGAACATGAGTGTGGAAGCGCAGCGTCCCAAAGCTGAGAAACCCAAGAAAGATTACAAAGAGATCAAGCGCCTGCGCCAGGAAGCGAAATTGTTGGGGACCCAACCCCTGAAATTAAGCGATGATGTCCCTGAGATCAAGGAAGTGGTCAAACCCACCAAGGCTAAGAAGGTCCACGAGCCTTTTTCCGGCCGCAAAGGCCCCAGCACCTGGAAGAAACGTACCGGGACAGGGACGGGCAAGGCTTGGAAAAAGAAACCGGGCGGGGTCAAAAAGAAGTTTGCAAAATGATCGATATCCTCGCGCTTGAAACGTCCCGCCGCCGGACCTTTGCCATTATTTCCCACCCTGACGCAGGTAAGACGACCCTGACCGAGAAGCTCCTGCTTTACGGCGGTGCGATCGGCCTGGCAGGGTCGGTGACCGCCAGTAAAAGACAGAGGGACACCTCGTCCGACTGGATGGAGCTTGAGAAAAAACGCGGGATTTCCATTTCATCGACCGTGCTGCAATTCGATTATGACGGCTTTCGCCTGAACCTCCTGGATACGCCGGGGCACAAAGATTTCTCTGAAGACACCTACCGCGTCCTGATGGCGGTCGACTCGGTCGTCATGGTGATCGATGCGGGTAAAGGTATCGAAACACAGACCCGCAAATTATTCGAGATCTGCCGTAAGCGCGGCATCCCGATCTTCACCTTCATCAATAAGCTCGACCGTCCGTCCCTGCCGTTGCTGGGCCTCATGGACCAGCTTGAAACCGTGCTTAACCTCAAGGCCTATCCCATCAATTGGCCGCTGGGCAATGGTCCTGATTTCAAGGGCGTGTACGACCGCGAACGCAAAGAAGTCCATATGTTTGAACGCCTGGCCAAGGGTGCGTTCCGGGCCCCGGTGTCGGTGCACGGATTGAGCGACCCTTTTGTCAAAGAAGCTTTGCATGAGTCCGTGTATAAAGAAGTGATCGAAGAACTTGAGATCCTTGATGCCACCCAGGGGGAATTCGACTTGGCACAGGTCCTGGCCGGTAAACAGACCCCGGTGTTCTTCGGCAGCGCAGCTAATAATTTCGGCGTGGAGCTGCTCTTACAGGGCTTCCTCAAATATTCGATCGGTCCGTTGGCACGCAATTCACTCAAAGGCCTGGTGCCGGTCGAGCATCCACATTTCTCCGCCTTCGTCTTCAAGGTACAAACCAACATGAACCCGATGCACCGCGATAAGGTCGTGTTCGTGCGCATCTGCTCGGGCAAATTCACCCGTAATATCGTGGTCAAGCACACACGCACGGGAGAGGACATCAAACTCTCCGATTCACATAATATTTTCGGCCGCGACCGCGAGATCGTCAACGAAGCCTATCCCGGCGACATTGTAGGCTTTGTCACTAAGAACGACCTGCGCATCGGGGACACCATCAGCGAAGACCCGGACATCGTTTACGGTGAGATCCCGCGTTTTGCACCAGAATCATTTGCCTTCCTTGAGAATGCGGTCACATCTGGATATAAAGCGTTCCGCAAAGGCATGGACCATTTGCTGGCAGAGAACATCGTGCAATCATTCAAATTGAGAGTGCCCAGGAACAGCATGCCATTGCTCGGAGCCGTCGGGCCTTTGCAGTATGAAGTGTTGCAATACCGCCTTAAAGACGAATATAGCGCCGATTCCAACCTGAATCCCATGCCGTGGAAGATCTTGCGCTGGGTGGAAGGGGACATGACGGAAGAGGATATCAACAAGATCCTGCCCAACGGCGGAGGCCTCGCGCTCGACGACCAGGACCGGCCTGTGCTCCTGTTCCCGACGGACTGGTCGCTTAGGTATTTCAAAGAAACCAATCCTACGGTGGTATTGGTCGATTCACCGGCAATAAAATAGGAGGACGTATGAACATATCCTTACGCGGCATCGTACTGACCACGATCGTTATCGCAGCCCCGGCATTTTCCCATGCCATGGGCCGCGTAGGCAGTCCTTCACCCAAATCATCCCCTTATGAAGACCCTGCCAAACATCCATCCATTGATGGCGGCTCGATCATCCCCACAGGAGAC
>JAYVSG010000079.1:0-5441 GCA_043775535.1 Candidatus Omnitrophota bacterium | reverse complement strand
GCGGAAATAACCCGTTTTGCGGAACAATGCCCGTTAGCTTTATTTTCATAGAGCAATAATATGACTGAACTATCTTCAAAATATAATTTCACCGAGACGGAAGAGAAGTGGCTTAAGGTCTGGAAGGACGGCAATGTCTTCCATGCGACCGTTCAGCCTTCTAAGCGGCCGTTCACGATCGTTATTCCGCCGCCGAATGTCACGGGTATCCTGCATATGGGCCATGCGCTCAATTGCACGCTGCAGGACATCCTGATCCGCTATAAACGGATGAATGGTTTCGAAGCCTTATGGATGCCGGGGACCGACCATGCGGGGATCGCCACGCAGAATGTGGTCGAGAAGCAGCTGGCTAAAGAGGGCAAGAAGCGCCAGGATTTTTCCCGTGAAGAATTTGTTGCTAAGCTGTGGACCTGGAAGGCAGAGTATGGCGGCACCATCATCCGCCAGCTGGAGCGTCTGGGTTCTTCCTGCGATTGGCCACGCACGCGTTTTACCATGGACGATGATTACAGCGAGGCGGTGAAGGAAGCTTTCCTGCGCCTGCATCGCAAAGGTCTCATTTACCAAGGTAACCGCATCATCAACTGGTGCCCGCGCTGTCAGACCGCGCTTTCCGACGAAGAAGCAGAACATAAAGAAAAGAACGGAAAGCTCTATCACATCCGTTATGACCTGAAAGACAAGAGCGGGGAAGTGGTGGTTGCAACCACCCGTCCAGAAACCATGCTGGGCGATACGGCCGTTGCGGTCAATCCCAAGGATGAACGCTATGCCGCCCTGATCGGCAAGACCTTGGTCCTGCCCATCCTTGGTCGCGAGATCAAGATCATTGCGGATGACTATGTGTCTGCGGAATTTGGTACCGGCGCGGTCAAGATCACGCCTGCGCATGACCCCAATGACTTTGCCATGGGTCAGCGTCACAAACTTGAATTCATCAATATCATGCATCCGGACGGCCGCCTCAATGAGAAGGCTGGCAAGTTCAACGGCCTTGATCGCTTTGAAGGCCGCAAGCAGTTGATCGCAGAACTTGAAGCGGTCGGGCAGCTGGTCAAGATCGAGGACCATAAGCTGAGCGTCGGGCATTGCTACCGCTGCGATACTGTGGTCGAACCATACTTGTCCAAGCAATGGTTCGTGAAGATGGCGCCCTTGGCCAAGCCTGCACTTGAGGCGGTCAAGAACGGGGTCATCCGCGTGCGTCCGGAACGTTTTGAGAAGGTTTATATCAATTGGCTCACCGACATCCGCGACTGGTGTATCTCTCGCCAGATCTGGTGGGGGCATCGCGTCCCGGTGTGGTATGACGGTGAAGGCAATGCTTTTGCCGCGCACAATGCCGAGGAAGCCAATGAGCTTGCCCATGCCAAACACGGCAAGGATGTCCCTTTAAAGCAGGACGAGGATGTGCTCGATACCTGGTTCTCCTCATGGTTGTGGCCTTTCGCGACCTTGGGATGGCCCAAGGAAACACCGGACCTTAAGTTTTTCTATCCGACCAATTCACTTTTTACGGCTTCCGAGATCATCTTTTTCTGGGTGGCGCGTATGGTCATGGCCGGTTATGAATTCCAGGGCAAGGAGCCGTTCACCGACGTCTTCATTCACGGGACGGTGCGTGATTCCAAAGGCCGTAAGATGTCCAAGTCTTTGGGTAATGCGCTAGATCCGTTGGAGATCATCGCCGAGTACGGGGCAGATGCCTTGCGTTTCTCCCTGATCATCAATTCCGGACAGGATATTTTCATTTCGAAGGAAAAATTCGAGATCGGCCGTAATTTTGCCAATAAGATCTGGAACGCTTCGCGTTTGATTTTCATGAATTGCCAGCCGGCCTTGGCCGCAGGGGACTATGACCATCTGGACATTTCCAAGTTGGACCTGCCGTCGCGTTGGATCCTGGCACGTTTGGATGAAACAGTCGGTAAGGTCGGCGCGGCCATTGAAGCATCGAAATTCTCCGAAGCTGAGACCCTGGTCCAGGATTTCTTCTGGGGCGATCTGTGCGACTGGTATCTGGAACTTATTAAAGCCAAGTTTACCCAGCCTGAGATCCAGGCGTGTGCTTTGTATGTGCTTAAAAATTCTTTGAAGATGATGCACCCGTTCATTCCTTTTGTGACCGAGGAGATCTACAGCCAATTGAATGCCAAGGATCCCTGCCTGACCGCGGCGTCCTGGCCCAAGGTCGACGCAGGTCTTATTGACCGCAAGGCCCAGGGTGAAATGCAATTGGTGATCGATACTGTTTCTGCGGTGCGCATTGTCCGCATGCAATGGGGTATCAAACCGGCCCATCCCGTTGATGCACTCATTGTCCCTGAGAATGCCGCGCAAGAAGCCTTATTCAAGTCGAATGCCGGGGACATCAGCCGTTTGGCCAAGATCGAGAATCTGAGCGTGGACCATAAGGCGGGTAATATGAAGAACGCCGCTACTGCGCTGGTCGGTGCTGCCAAGATCTTCGTTCCCCTGGTAGGTGTTGATCTGGAATCTGAAAAGAAGCGCATGTCCACGGATATGGCCCAGAAGCAAAAAGCGGTCGAGGGGCTTAATTCCCGCCTGAATAATGAAGCGTTTGTGGCAAAAGCTCCCGAGGATGTTATCCTTAAAGAGCGGGAGCGTTTACAAACCCTCACCAAAGAGATCGCCGAACTGACCCAGGTCCTGGCCAACTTAAACTAAGAGGGGCAAAATGAACAGCGAGTATGTCCGCACGATCATTGCTCTGGCCCTGGCCGAGGACAAAGCTTTCGGTGATATCACCACCAACAGCCTGGTCCCCAAGTCGTCATTGTCCGCTGCACGCCTTGTCGTTAAATCCGACGGTGTCGTTTGCGGCTTGGAATTCGCCAAAGAGGCCTTCCGCCAATTAGATCCTAAAATATCATTCAAGTCTTCCATCCGTGACGGACAAAAGGTTAAAGCCGGAACAGTGCTCGCCATTGTTCGCGGTTCAAGCCGTGCCTTGTTGAGCGGTGAACGCACCGCGCTTAATTTCTTGAGTTACCTTTCCGCTATTGCCACCAAGACACGTTCTTTTGTCGATGCAGTAAAACCGTATAGAACAGATATCCTGGATACCCGAAAAACCACACCTTTACTGCGTGGTGCTGAACGTTATGCCGTGCGCATAGGAGGAGGGGTCAATCACCGTTTTGATCTGGGTGCCATGGCCATGATCAAGGACAATCACCGCGTCTTTGCTGCCGGTAAGTTTACCCTGGCCGGGGCGGTCGATGAGATCCGACGCAAACACAAGAAGGCGGTTGAGTTGGAAGTGGATACCTTTGAAGAGTTCGCCCAAGCCTTGGACAGCCGGGCAGATGTTATACTTTTAGACAATATGACCCCGGCTCAAGTTCGCCGGGCGGTGGCATTACGCAAGAAGGTGGGGTCCAAGGTCCTGTTGGAGGCTTCCGGCGGGATAGGCCTTAAGAATGTCCGCCAATACGCGGCTGCAGGTGTTGAACGCATCTCGATCGGTGGCCTGACCCATTCACGGCAGGCATTGGATATATCGTTGGAATTGGATCAATGACACGTTTCAAGATCGCCATACTGTGTGTTGTTCTATGCTTTGCCCACGCAGGCGCCTTCGCGGCCGAGAATGATCCGGTCGAGGGGACGGACCTGGGAGGCGATGCGGTCTTTGATGACCAGGCCCTGATCAACGGGTATACGGACAAATTTGCCATCGAGAAGAAGGAAACACTGATCGCCATGATCAGTGATGATTCTCTTGGTGCCTATAAGACGGCCGCGGCCATCCGTGTTTTTAAACAGAAATATGCCGGCGAAGTCCTGACCGCAGAGAAACCTGCCATCATCAAGGCCCTGATCCGCCGCATGAACCGCAGCGACTCCGCCTTTGTGCAGGTGGAGATCATGCATACCTTGGTCGTGATCGACCGCTATCAATTCTTTGATTCCATGGTCCCGGCCATGATCCAGAAAATGGACCATTACAATCGCGTGGTCAGCGCCCTGGCCTATGACAATTTGCAGGAGATCGTGAAGGTGCGTTTCCATCCCCGCGAGGCCCGTATTGTTTTCAATACTATGCGGAAGATCTTCTTCCTCTCCCGCAAACGCCTGGCCCTGGTGGATGAGCCGGATGAGACCTTGCGCCGTAAACTTTCGGTGTTGCGCTGGACCATCAAGGCTTTAGGTACGGAAGAATTAAAGAAGCTCCCCAAGGAAGTGATTGGCTTGCTTTAGGTTTTTTGCTAGAATGTCCCCATGTTATTGAACCCCGTCACGCTCCATTTACCCAAGAATGCCCTCGAAGCGGCCAAGCTCTTCAAGCAGGAAGACACCAAGGTCCTCGCCGGAGGGACGTTCCTGCTCAACAGCCTGAAACTGCTCAAGCATAAAGGCACCAAGACCGCCCGGAACGTCTTGAGCCTAGCCAAGGCCGAAGACCTTAAGGGGATCAGCCTGGCCAATGGTGTCCTTACCATCAAGGCTATGACCACGATCACCGAGCTTTTCGAAAGCTCGGTGCTTGCCGATAATTTAAGTATATTCCATACCGTTTGCCGCAATATCTCGACCAATCCCATCCGCAATATGGCGACCGTAGGTGGCAATTTGACCTGCCGTTACACATGGACCGAGATGGGGGCTGTCATGATCGCGCTCGATGCCCAGATGCATTTCCTTTCCCCGGAAGGCAAGGACACGGCTGTTGCTGCGGAAGATTTTTTTAAGAACGCGGCCCGGGCTGAACAATTGTTCACCCATGTCACGATCAAGCATGATCCCACGGCAAGCATCACCTATCGCCGCATCAAGAAGACGATGCATGTGGATGTGCCTATGCTGGCGATCTGCGTTAAAACGAACTTGAAGGACAGGCAGTGGACGAACACCCGCATTGCCATCAACAGCGGCACGGCCTTTGCCCAGCGCGACCTTGTCCTGGAAGCTTTCCTGGACAAGTCCGAGGCATCGGCAGATCTGGGGTCAAAGGCCCTGGAGCATTTGACCAAGGAAATTTATGACACCCGTTCTACGGACTATAAACAACAGATGTTCCGCGTCAGTTTGAAGTCAGCCATCGAGGAAATATGCGCGTAGACCTGAATATCAACAAGAAGATAGAAACGGTCGAATTGAATGGCAATGAGACCTTGATGGAAGTGTTGCGGGATAAACTGAACCTGACCGGCACCAAGACCGCCTGCCAGGAAAGCGAATGCGGCACCTGCACGGTGATGATCAACGGCAAGGCCATCCTGTCCTGCATCACGCTGGCCGGGAATTGCGAAGGCCTGGACATCACGACGATCGAAGGTTTGGCGGACGGGGACAAGCTTCACCCGGTCCAGCAGGCGTACATCGACCATGGTTCCGTGCAATGCGGGTTTTGCATTCCCGGGATGATCATGTCATCGGTGGCGCTCCTGCAAAAGAACCCGACCCCCACACAA
>JAYVSG010000078.1:0-4847 GCA_043775535.1 Candidatus Omnitrophota bacterium | reverse complement strand
TGCACATGGGGCATGTGCGCAACTACACCATCGCCGACGTCATTGCCCGTTACAAGATGATGCAGGGCTTTAACGTCATGCATCCCATCGGCTACGATGCCTTCGGCCAGCCGGCCGAGAATGCCGCCATCAAGCACAAGACCGATCCCGCCGCTTGGACCTACCGCTGCATCGAGCAGATGCACGACGAGCTCAAGAAGATGGGATTCTCCTACGATTACGACCGCGAGTTCTCCACCTGCGACGCGACCTATTACAAATGGAACCAGTGGATCTTCATCAAGATGTTCGAGCGGGGGCTTGCCTACCGCAAGGCTTCGCCGGTCAACTGGTGCCCGAGCTGTGTCACGACGCTGGCCAATGAAGAGGTCATCAACGGGGCCTGCTGGCGCTGCAAGAATGAGGTGGTGCAGAAAGACCTCGAGCAATGGTATTTGAAGATCACGCAATATGCCGAACCGCTCTTGGGCGACCTGAAGAAACTCGACCAATGGCCGTCGCGCGTGCGGGCCATGCAGGAGAATTGGATCGGCAAGAGCTATGGCGTCGAGATCTATTTCAAGGTCAATGATTCCACCGAGACCATCACTGTTTTTACGACGAGACCCGACACCATCTTTGGCGCTACCTATGTGGTCTTGGCGCCGGAACATCCGCTGGTCAGGAAACTAGTTGCAGGCACGCCGCAGGAAAAAGATGTGGTGGCCTTCATTGAGAAGACCGCGAACAAATCCAAATCCATGCGCATGTCCGGTGACCAACGCAAAGAGGGCATGTCCATCGGCCGTTATGCCGTCAATCCGGTGAACGGCACCGTTGTCCCCATCATGATCGGTGATTATGTCCTGATGGAATACGGCACCGGCGCCATCATGGCCGTGCCCACGCACGACCAGCGCGACTTTGAATTTGCCAAGGAGCACAAATTGGCCATGCGCGTGGTCATTGATGATCCCAAGAACTCAGGGGTCAAGCCGGAGCAGATGAGCAAGGCTTTTGAAGATGCTGGTGTGCTGGTCAATTCCAAACAATTTGACGGCCTTCCTAATGAAGAGGCCAAGAAGAAAATAGCCGAATGGATGGGCAAGGAACGCATGGGCAAGGTCAGTGTGCACTGGCGCCTGCGCGACTGGCTCATTTCCAGGCAGCGGTATTGGGGCGCGCCCATCCCCATGATCTATTGCAAGGCCTGCGGTGTCGTGCCGGTGCCCTATGAGCAATTGCCGGTCGCCTTGCCGCAAAATGTCCAGATCACCGGTGAGGGCGGTTCACCCTTGGCCCGGGTCCAGGATTTTGTCACCTGCAATTGCCCGAAATGCGGCGAGACTGCCCGTCGGGAAACCGACACCATGGCGACCTTCTTTGATTCATCCTGGTATTTCCTGAGATTCTGTTCGGCGCACAATGATAAGGAGATCTTCAACAAGGATGAGGCCAAATACTGGATGCCGGTCGACCAGTATATCGGCGGCATTGAACATGCCATCCTGCATTTATTGTATTCCCGTTTCTTCACCAAATTTCTTAAAGACCTGGACCTCATTGACATCGATGAACCTTTCAAGCGTCTTTTGACCCAGGGCATGGTGCTGAAAGACGGCGAGGTCATGTCTAAGTCCCGCGGTAACACCGTGGACCCGGACGAGGTGCTTTCCAAATACGGTGCGGACACGCTGCGCCTGTTTATCTTGTTCGCGGCGCCGCCGGAAGACCAGCTGGAATGGAATGACAATGGCCTGGAAGGTTCATGGAAATTCATTAATCGTGTCTACCAGATGGTCGAGAAACGTTATATCAAGAACATTGCCGATGCCGGCGCGGCCGCCGATGATGCGGACAAGGCCATGGAACGCGATCGCAATGCCGCGATCAAGAAGGTCTCGCAGGCCTTTGATGAAGGTTATAAATTCAATACCGCCATCAGCCATATCATGGTCTTGGCCAATGCCATTGATAAATACAATGGGCCGCTGTTGAACCGTGCCATTGAGACCGCGGTGCTGTTATTGACCCCATTCACCCCGCATGTCTGTGAAGAGATGTGGCAGATGATGGGCAAGTCTGAGGCGACGGTCAGCCGGGTGGATTGGCCTGCCATCGATGAGAAAGCCCTGGCCCAAAGCGCCATAACGCTGGCCGTGCAGGTCAACGGCAAGGTGCGCGCCCAGTTGAGTGTCGTTCCTAACACGCCCCAGGATGAATTGCAGAAGTTGTGCCTGGCGGATGTTAATGTGGCCAAGCATCTGGACGGTCAACCTATTAAGAAGTTCATCGTTGTTCCCAACAAGATCATCAGCATTGTTGTTTAATGAAAGCATAATATAATGATGAAGAACAATTGGATGAACATAGTTCTGGGTATCGTCCTCGTGTGCACCTCGGGCTGCGCCTATTTCGACCGGCAGGCGGTGCAGTACCGGAAGCTCAGGGGCGACTGGATCTTCGGCGACAAGGAACTCAACGGTCCCATGGTCCTGCGTTTCAAGAAGAACCGCACCTACGAGGTCGATTTCGACAATGACGGCAAGAAAGACATCTGGGGCAAGGTCGAGTTCTTCAATGATATGATCAAGTTCACCGGGGAAGAGGCGTCCATCATCACCAACTGCCGTAATCCCGGTTTTTATGAGCAGAATATCAAGAATGGGCATCTGGAATTGCCGGCATTTGCCGATGAGTGCCGTCCCCGCACTGTTTCCCTGGCTGCTGTACGCGAGAAGAAAAAGAAGTAGATCGTCCTTACCTTAGAAAAGGATGTGCCGTGCGCTTCATTGCCGATCTCCATATCCACTCACATTATTCCCGGGCCACCGCCAAGAACCTAGACCTTGAGCATCTGTATGTCTGGGCCCAGATCAAGGGCATCCAGGTCGTGGGCACCGGCGATTGTGTGCATCCCCAGTGGTTGAAAGAGTGTGAAGAGAAATTAGAGCCTGCCGAAGAAGGGCTGTTCAAGCTCAAGTCCAAATATGCCAAACCCATGGATGCACAAGTGCCCGATGCCTGCCGCGGTACGGTGCGTTTCATGCTCACCGTCGAGATATCCAATATTTACAAGCGTCTGGACAAGGTGCGCAAGGTACACAACCTGATCTGGTTCCCTTCGTTCGCGGCAGCCAAGAAGGTGCAGGCCAAGCTTGGCGCCATCGGTAATATCAAGAGTGACGGCCGTCCCATCCTGGGGCTTGATTCCCGTGACCTGCTTGAGATCGCCCTTGAGGCGGATCCAATGAATCTGTTCGTGCCGGCGCATATCTGGACACCGTGGTTCTCGGCGCTGGGGTCCATGGGCGGTTTTGACCAGATGAAGGATTGTTTTGCGGATTTGATCGGGCATATCCACGCGGTTGAGACCGGTCTTTCGTCCGACCCGCTGATGAACTGGCGATTGAAGCAGCTGGATGACTTCATCTTTGTGTCCAATTCCGACGCGCATTCACCGGGCAAGCTCGGCCGTGAGGCCAATGTCTTTGACACGGAATTATCCTACCGCGGCATCTATAACGCCCTGGTCGACCGCAAGGACAAGGGGCTCATCAGCACCCTGGAGTTCTTCCCGGAAGAAGGAAAATACCACTACGATGGCCACCGCAATTGCCAGGTGCGTTGGCATCCACAGGAAACCATTAAGAACAAGGGACTGTGCGCACAATGTGGCAAGCCCGTCACCGTGGGCGTCATGGCTCGCGTGGAGGAATTGGCCGACCGGCCAGAAGGTTTCAAGTCCGCCCGTTGGCGTCCATATAAAAGCCTGATCCCGCTGCCCGAACTCATCGGTGAGGCCAAGGATGTCGGTCCGTCATCCAAAGCTGTGACACAGGTCTACAACCAGATGCTCGCATCGCTGGGTAATGAATTTGGCATCCTCTGCGATACTCCCATTGACCAGATCAAGAAGAACGCAGGGGACGTGATCGCCGAAGGCATCCGCCGCATGCGCGAGGGCAAGGTCGAGATCGCTGCTGGCTATGATGGTGAATTTGGGACGATCAAGATCTTCTCCGATCAAGAACGTGAAGCCATTGACCGCCAGATGGCATTGTTTTAATTTTATCTTAGAGTTTGTCCATGCCCTATCTTTTCACCCTTATCCTGATATTCTCATTCCCATCCATGACCCATGCCGACATCAGTGAGGGCCTCGTCGGCTGGTGGACATTCAACGACGGCAGTGGTACGTCAGCGGCGGATTCCAGCGGACAGGGCCACACAGGCACCCTGACCAACGGTCCGGTATGGACAGGCGGCAAAAGGGACGGGGGCTTGAGCTTTGACGGCATCAATGATTATGTGGACCTGAACAACAACATTACGGCGGATGCGAGTGATTTTAGTTATGCTGTTTGGGTCAAATCAGCGGCAGGCAGTGGAGCCATCATGGGCCGGGGTCAGGATGGGTCAGGGTCCGGCTGGTCGGTTGCGGTCGATGACAACGGCACGGGTTATGGTTTTAATATTGTGAGGACGGTCCCAAGCATTGTACAGGTGCCGGGAGCTGGCGGTGGTATAACTGTTGTCCTTGGTCAATGGCAGCATATTGTTGTCATATATAGGCAAGGCGTCTCGATAACGATGTATGTGAATGGCGGATTTGATAGCACAATATCCGATGCTGGCTCTGTCCTTAGGAGTTCAAGCGTAGGGGTCAGGATCGGTGGGAATGCCGGTGGCAGTAATGCCTATTTCAGCGGTGTGATCGATGATGTACGTATCTATAACCGTGCTTTGACTGAAACGGAGATCAAGACTATTTACATGTCCGGTACGCCGCGCATAGTGGTCAACGGGAATGCCAAGATCAACGGTTTGAAAATGAAATGAGCCGGAAACCAAGCGACCTCAATGAC
>JAYVSG010000077.1:0-2291 GCA_043775535.1 Candidatus Omnitrophota bacterium | reverse complement strand
CCAAGGAAGAGGCGGAAATTTCAAGGTGCCAAATTGGCACCTTGAAACAAGGACAAAACATTAAATATTTGCCCCATGTTTTTACGGAACAGGGGGTTGCCATGCTTTCGAGTGTCCTTAAATCCAAGAGTGCCATTCATGTAAATATTCAAATTATGCGCGTATTTACAAAGATGAAAGAAATGATGGCATCCCACAAAGACTTGGCCCATAAGATCGAAGACCTAGAGCGGAAGTTCCAAGACAAATTCAAGGACCATGACCAGAAATTCATCCTTATTTTCAATGCCATTAAGGAGCTGTTGTCGGACAAAGAAGAAGCTGTAAAGAGAAAGGGGCCAATGGGTTTTGCTGCTCCACAATAAAAGATTTGGCGCCTCGCCTTTAGATATGCTATGCTTTGCCCAAGTCCCCTGAATCGTAGGCCCATTGCCGGACTTCATTATCTTAATTAATTTCCAGGCTTATAATTCAGGGGGTGTCCATGTTCCGTCGCATCATTTCCGCTGTTGTTTGTCTTTCCTTTATTGCGAGCAATTGCCAACCTGTCTTGGCCCAGGGGTTCAATATTGCCCAACTGCCTGTTCCGGGCACCATGGTGGGCGTTTCCGCATCGTTCACGCCGCTTGCGATCAAGGGTCTGGTCGTTGATCCCCAAAAGCCGTTGGAATTCCAATTCATCATCGACACGGGAAAAGGCCCCCAGGACACCCCTGCGATCAAGGAAGAGGCTGACCGCCTGGTTAAATATTTTTTGGCCGGCCTGACCATTCCTGAAGGCGATCTCTGGGTCAATCTTTCCCCTTATGAAAAAGACCGCATGGTCCCTGAGGCCTTGGGACAGACGGACCTCGGCCGCGATCTTTTGGCACAGGACTACATCCTCAAGCAACTAACCGCAACGCTCATTTATCCTGAGAAAGAATTGGGCAAGGAATTCTGGGCCAAGGTGTATCAAAAAGCCCAGGAGAAGTTCGGCACCACAGATATTCCCGTCAATACCTTCAATAAGGTCTGGATCCTGCCCGACCAAGCCCAAGTCTTCGAGAACAAGAACGCCGCCTACGTAACCAAGTCCACCTTAAAGGTCATGCTGGACGAGGATTATATTGCTAAAGCCAAACATTTAGGGATAGCGGGTGACCCGAAGGCGGGGATCCAGAATGGCATAGCCTCCCAGATCATCCGCGAGATCGTGATCCCTGAGATCGAAAAAGAAGTTAATACCGGCAAGAACTTCGCGCCCTTACGCCAAATGTACCAGGCCCTGATACTAGCCAAGTGGTACAAGGAAACCGTCAAGAACGGTTTATTGGAAGCCGTGTATCTCAACAAGAACAAGACCACCGGCGTGAATCTCGACGATCCCGCCATCAAACAAGAGATCTACGAGCGATATCTGCAGGCCTATAAGAAGGGCGTGTTCAATTATATTAAGGACACAGATACACCTAATGGTGTATCTGGACCAAGGAAATATTTCTCCGGCGGCCTGACCCCAATGCCAAAAAGAGTGCGACATGATGGCATCCAAGCAGATGTGAAGGCTGATGGGGCGATGATGGGTGTGAAGGTAAATTTAGAAAATCCTAAAGATATGGCGATGGCGAGTGCAAAGAAGGTTCAAAGTAATAAGCTTATTTTATCAGAAGATGCACAAATATTGACCATCTTAGGTTCCATTTTGGGAGTTGGCATTGGTGGAGCGTTGTTTATTCTCTCGTCAGAAGCTCGCGCAGTTATACAAGCTACGGCTTTTGATCCAAACTCGTTCAAGCTTGCATTACTAGGAAGCGGTTTAGTAACTGCGCTTATTGTATGGCAAAGTTATTCTATAAAAGGGCTTTCGGCATTATTAGAGAAAGGGTCTATGGATGATCAAGAAGTAATTAGAAGATTAAAGAACAAAGGAAAAGATACGGTTCCAGCATTAATAAATATTCTAGAACGGTCTGAATCGAAAAAATTGTCTACAGTCTTGATTAGCATATTAGGAAAAATTGGAGACCAACGTGCCACAGAGCCAATCATAGCAAAGTTGTATAAAGATTGGTTTGATGTAGAGTTATTTAAAACAATAAATGATGCATTAAGAAATTTAGGTGTAGATCGAGAGATTATTCTTCAAGGAAATCTTAAGCTATTAAGCAGTAGCCGATTAGATCTCGATGGGCGAGGTGATGTAAAAGGATTTCTTTCGTTATTGGTTGATATTGGAAGCAAGGAAGCAATTGATCCGATTGCACAGCTCATATCTGGTGGCCGTGTAGACAGTAATGCTAATGAAGCGC
>JAYVSG010000076.1:0-40275 GCA_043775535.1 Candidatus Omnitrophota bacterium | reverse complement strand
TCGCGCATCAAGATCCCGCATTACGAACAGGTCCAGGTGCTCAGCATGATCGATGAGTGCGTGAGCAATGTGCAAGGCCGTTTTCCAGAGAAGAACATTGTGGTGGAGAAAGAATATGACAAGACGCTCGGCACCATGGAGGCGGATGGTTTCCAGATCAGGGAAATATTGGCCAATATCCTCAATAATGCCCATCAGGCATTTCCAGGCAAGGAAGGCCGCATCAAGGTGAGCGCGGCCAAGGAGGGCGAGCTCGTCAAGATATGTGTTGAGGACAACGGCTCCGGCATCGCCGAGGCAGATCTCGATAAGATATTCGATCCGTTCTTTACCCGTAAATCAAAAGGCACGGGTTTGGGGTTGAGCATTTGTAATGAATTGGTGCAGCTCCATCAGGGCAAGATCGTGATCACCAGCCGGCAGGGAGAAGGTACCGTGGTCTGTGTCACGCTGCCCATCCAAAGGAAGAGCGATGAAACGCATACTGATCATTGATGACGATGAAGAGATGTGCGCGGAGCTAGGTGAAGTGCTCAATGGCGAAGGATGCTTTGAGGTGGAAGCTGTGTTTGACGGCGACAGCGGTCGGCGCTCCATTGAGAAGAATGCCTATGATGTGATCATCCTCGACCTCAAACTGCCTAAATTGAACGGTTATGAAGTGCTTAAGAATGTACGCCAGGCCGCGCGTCCGGTCAAGGTGCTGGTGCTCTCCGGCCGGCCGCTCTCCGGGCCCTTGCTTAACCAGGACGAGAACCGCAAGAAGGACGAGGAAGAGATGATCCTAGCCCTGGCGGACGCCGTCATGAACAAGCCTTTTATGATCGACATTTTTCTCGCCCAGGTCAAGGGATTGGCAGGTATACAGGCCATATAAAATAGTGGAAAAAAGTCAACCAAAGGAAGAAACCGGCCATTGCCGGTTTTTTTATTTTGGGTATGCTTGTCTTAGGGGTCGTGCATGCCCAAGGAGGGTACCTATATGTTGCAATTCACTGCGGAGAGAGAAATGGAAGAAAAAGCCAGGATCAAGGAAAGAGCCGAGAAGCGGATGTCGCTCACGCATAAGATGCCAACCGTCATGATCGTCGATGATAATTATGAATTATTGGAAGAATTGCAGGAGATGCTCACATTGGGGGGATACCATGTGGAGATCGTGCATGATTCTGCCGTTGCGTTTGAGCAGGCCCACCGCATCAAACCCGATGTCGTGCTGATCGACCTTAAGATGAGCCCGAAAAGCGGGTTCCAGGTCGCGGACGAATTGAGGCATTCCACGCACATGAAGGAGGTTCCGATCATTGCCATGACGGGTTTCTTCACGGAGCAGGAGCACATCCTCATGATGAAATTGTGCGGCATAAAGATATTCATCCTTAAACCTTTCAATCCTATCAACCTTATTGCCAAGATCGAATTCGCCCTTGGGCGGCAGCCGGAGGAATATGATGATCAGGCTACATGATCTTTTTTCCCATCGTTCCGGTGCGCAGCCCCCTCCGCGTCCGGCCGTTATGGACGCGGTGGCGCACCAGGAAAGAAAGATGGTGGAGGCCGCCCTCTGTTTGGAGGCGGTGGATTGCGTTTCCTACGCATCCATGATAGAATTAGTCCACAATGGCCGTGTGCGCCGCGAGTGCCAGGAATTCCTCAGCGGTTCCATGTCGGCCCAACATTGGTTGATCGAGTATCTTAAGGACCCGGCCATGAGCCGGGACAGTGTCGAACAGCGGGCCCGCGATTACGGGGTCGATCCTTTGAACCTGTCTGTGATCGGCATCATTGGAACGGCGCACCGTGCGGCCTTGAAGAAATCACAGCTGTACAAGCATTTGAACCGCAAGAAGGACGATCCGCTGCGTGAATTCCTCGGTAAATCCATTCCCCGCACCATGAGAGAGCTCAGGTTCTTGAGGGAAGAACAGGCTTTCCACGCGGTCTAGGCAAGGCAATATTTATAGTTGACAAAATAAATAAAAGTGGCATACTTATTGCAGATTCAAATTGAGCAAAAGTTGCTCATGTTAAGAATGAACAAGGAGAGTAAAGATCATGGTTAAAGGTAAAGTGAAGTGGTTCAATGACCAAAAAGGTTTTGGATTTATCACCCCGGAGAACGGCAAAGATGTGTTCGTTCACCACAGCGTCATCCAAGGTGAAGGTTACAGATCTCTGAGCGAAGGTCAAGAAGTTGAATTCGAGATCGTTCAGGGCCCCAAGGGTGAACAAGCCCAAAACGTAGTCAAAATATAAGAATTAGTTTCTTGTATTGCAAAACCCCTTATGACGAAAGTCATGAGGGGTTTTTGCTTTTCTCCCGCATTTCATCCATCCTTGCTGTGCATGCCGAAGCCAATGGCATTATTCCGCAAAACGGGGTATTTCCGCCGTTTGCTTCGGTTTACGGATCGAACATTTCATAGAATATCTTGTATATGAATGTTCTCACCGTAAGCCCTCGCCAACTTTTGGCGGAAAACCCCTGACTGTTTTGCTGCATAACGCCATTGGCTCCAGCACTCCTCGTGCATCTTCACTTAGTTAGGATTTGCGTTGGAGGGTGAGGGGGTCGAAGCGCAGGCCGCGCAGTTGGGGGGAGAGGAAGGCGGTCAGGGCGACCACGCCTAAGGTAACGACACCTCCAACGGCAACGCAGGGCACGGTGCCGATGGCCGCTGCCAGCATGCCGCTTTCAAAGGCCCCCAGTTCATTTGAAGCTGTAACGAAGATCCAGCCCACCGAGGATATCCTTCCCCGCATCTCATCAGGTGACAGCAACCGCACCATGGACCGCCGCACCACCATGCTGATCCCATCGAAGACCCCGCTCAAAGCCAGTGCCGCCATGGACAGCCAGAAATCCTTGGAGAAGGCAAAGACCAGGATGCTCACCCCGAATCCTGCTACGGCCAGCATGAGATTGCGCCCGGCGTGCGCGATGATCTGTGGGGCAAAGCGGGTGGACAAGAGCATGACCACAAGCGCCCCGGCGGATGTTGCCGCATTGAGCAATCCTAAGCCCCGTGCCCCTACGTGCAGGATATCATTGGCGTAAATGGGCAGTAATGCGATCACCCCTCCAAAAAGAACGGCCACCAGGTCTAAGGCCATAGCAGAGAGCAGGGCAGGGTTGTTGAAGACGAACTTCCACCCGATGCTCATGCTTTTGACCAAGGGTTCTTTGTGTTTGGGGATGACCTGTTCTGTGGGTTTGATAAGTGCGGTCGAGATCCAGGATAGGACAAAGCAGGCGCTGATGAAAAGATAGGAACCCAAGGCCTGAGAGGCGTAGAAGACAAAACCGATCACACCGGGTCCCAGGATCGAACAGCCGACCCAGGTGCTCGAGATCCAGGAGGCGCCGGTGACGGTGAACTGTTTTGGCACGACCTGGGCTTCAAAGGCGCTGTTGGCAGGGTCGGCGAAGGCGCGGGCAATACCGGCCAGGAAGATGACCGCATACAGCGGGATCACCGACGGAGAATGGCTGGCGAAGGAGAGGGTCGCCAGGAGCAGTGCGCAGGCACAGGAACAGGCCCGGGTCACCAAAAGGATGCGGTGGCGGTTGAAATGGTCGGCGGCGTGGCCGCCCACCAGCACTAGGGAAATAGCCGGAATGGCTTCGATCAGTCCCAGCCACCCCAGGGCCAGTGCGCTATGCGTGATCTGGTAGACCTGGAAGCCGATGACGACGAGCAGGGCACGGCTGGCCAGCGTAAAGAATCCTACGGAGGCGATGAACAGCAGGATATTATTTGTCATGGTCCATGCCGCGCAGGAAGAACGTACAGGCGGCGATCGCCAGGATGGAGATGGCTAGGTACAGCATCTCAAGCGGCGTGGTAAAGGTGGCGCTCAGGACGATCTTGAAGAAGGTGACGATCAGCACCATGACCACCACTTTAAGGATCTTATTCTTCAGTTCATCGAGCGAGCCGATCTCAAGGATGTTGTGCTCGATGTCATTGCGGGCGATGTCGATCTGGGAGATGAACAGTTCATAGATGCCGAAGGAGAAGATGAGGAGCACGATGCCGATCAAATAAAGGTCGATCGCCCCGATGACACCGATGAGGATCTTTGCGTAGTCAGGTTCTTCCCCGTGCGAGGGCAGGCTGTGGACGATGGTGTGCACGATGTCATAGCTACCGGCCACGAAGAGCCCGATGGCGGCCAGCACGCCGAAGATCACCGGCAGGATGACGATGAGCCGTGATTTCCACAGCAGTGTCTCAAAGATGTGCTCAAGAATACTTCTTTTATTGGGTCCCATATTGGATTACAATTTAGGCAAATTAAACGTGTTTGTCAACAGGAGTTCTTCATGGTCAAAATGGATATCGTATACGAAGGCGGGCTGCATTGCCGGCTCACCCACGGCCCCTCGGGAAGCGTCATCAGCACCGACGCACCTAAGGATAACAACGGGAAGGGTGAGGCCTTTTCCCCGACCGACCTTGTTGCCGCGGCACTTGGTTCCTGCATGTTGACCGTCATGGGCATTGCCGCAGCCAAGCATGGCATTGAGCTTAACGGCAGCACTGTTCTGGTCACCAAGGAAATGGTGGTCGTGCCTGCGCGCCGTATCGGCACCATCGGTGTGACCCTGCGCATGGCTTCCGGCATCCCTGTGGACAAGCGTCCCATGCTCGAGGCTGCTGCACATGCTTGTCCCGTACACAAAAGCCTTCATCCCGACGTGCAGGTCCCCTTCGAGATCATTTACCCGGATTGATCACATCACAAGGATATTGCCCTGGATCGGTGCTTCATAGACCGGTACGGGCTTTTCTTTTTCTTCCCCCGCAGCAGCCTTTTCCGACGTGGGTGGAATGGGCGCCGATGTGATCTCAGTGGAAGGCATAGCAGGTTCCGCTGCGACAGGTGCAGGGACATCGGGTGCCTGCACCTTGGCAGGCGGCTTTGAGAACATCAATACGACCGCAATGAGCAGCCCCAACGCAATGAGTGCTTTCCCCTTCATTAAAAACCTCCCGGTTGCCAGAATTTCTTGTCATTGATGTCATTGGTGAAGGCAATAAAGGTATTGATCGTCGGGAAATACGGCGGCGTGTACTGTGTGTCCATGCGGGTGTCATAGACGAAGTTGCGGCCATAGCCGGAAACAGAAAGGCCGGTCGCGCTGTTGAAAGTTCCGAACCCGCCGTAATAATCACTGATGACTCCGCCCATCACCGTCCCTGTCCCGCGCACGGAGGTCGTGTCGTAATTGTCCACGGTAAAGACACCGGATTGGGTCATGACGGTCGCATGTATCTCCACGTTATTGGGGGCCGAGGTGCCGATGCGCACATCGCCGGTCCAGCTCATGATCCCAAGCAGATTGGTGTACCCTTCTGCGGAGGGGGCCACATAGCCGGCGGTGCCCACGGTGCCGCTGGAGGCGGTATATTGCGCGTATTTGATATTATTCTGGATCACCACATCATTATGGGTGGCAATGGTCATTTGGGTGTCTTTTTGCACGGTGCCGCTCAGGCTGCTGATGTTGCCGTTGACAAAGAGGATGGTCCCGCTGCCGCTTGTGCCGTCGGGTTTGCCGGTATAGGTCGTGGTGCCGCTGGAGGTCGTCACGGATGTCTGGTTGGTTGTGCGGTTGACCGTGATGGTCTTGGTGGTGGCGCCCTGGGTGATCGTGTATACGGCACGGTCGCTGGCATCGACGCTGAGGGCCACGGTGGCGTCGCCCTTCACATAGATGCCGCCAGTCAGTGTGCTGCCGCTGGCAGGGAGATAGATGCCGTTGCTGCCGTAGGTATTGCCGGCCGTGGCAGCCGCCGACATGGTGGCTTCCGAACTGGTCGTGGGCATGGAGATGGCCGCAGCCGAGCGGGTGAAGGTCGATTTGAAGATGGGCACGTCGATGGTCCCATTGGAGCTGGCATTGACGCTGACCGGGCTGTTATTGTTGTAGAACCGTGCCATGCTGTCTTCCTGTTTGACCGCGTCGTAGAAGGTTCCGCTGGGGTTGTAGGCGAAATTGTATCGGCCGTTAGTGAACATGGGTCCGGAGAAATTGGTCGTATTTGTGAACCAGACATTGGTGCCGTTGGGCAGGGTCTGGTTGTTGGTGAACAGTGCATAGCGGGCGAAATTATCTTTCTGCACACGCACGGTGAAGTCGCCGTTGACCGTGAACTTTTTGGCCTGGCTGCCGTTAGTACCGGTGGTCTGGATACGAAAATAGTAGGGGAAGTCCCAGATATTCGACGCCACTGTCACAGGATTGCCTTTGGCCGTGATGCGGATGCTGTAGGTGTAGGAACTTCCATCCAGGGCTGTGGCGCTGCCGGTGTAGACGCCTTCTGATCCGCTGGCCGTGAACATGGCCGTCGCCCCGTTCTTGGCATAGGCGATCAGGAACCCGATGGCATTGTTGGTGCTGACATAGTTGGCTGCCTGGGCAGAGACGGTGGTCGCGGACGTGGCGTTGACGGTATTGAGCAGGTCGGTATTGATGATGGTATCGAGCATGGCGAGACCCGCCTGTCCGCCCGCTTCGGAGGTGTACAGGGCTTTGGCGGCCCGGAGCTCACGTTCCGCCATGGCTTTTTCATGCACGGCACGGGAGATATATACAGCCGAGAGGGTGATGGTGATGATCAGGACCAGGAGGGATATGGCCAGGACAATGCCGCTTTTATCATGACGTAGGTTTTTCATATCAACCCCCGAAGTTATTCAGGAAGACCTTGTTTGTATAGCTCATGGTCAGCGTCTTCTTGACCGCTGATATTTTCTGTCCTGACAGGATAACGGTCATCTGGTTGCTGCTGATCGTGGCCTGCAGGTTGGTGATGTTCTGCCCTACGATGGTCGTTGTCCCGCTGACCGTGCCGAGCACGGTGTCGAGGATCTTGCGTTCCAGCTGGTTGGACGAATTGAGCGCATACTGCACGTATTTGTATTCCTGGATGGCGCAATTGTTATTCGCATCCATGCACGTGGAGGCGTCGCATCCCCAAGTCTTGGGTGCTCCCCAGTAGGCAGGGTTCCCCGAACTATCGAGGAGGGTTGCGGTCGTTGTGCACAGGATGGGGATGGAGAAACGGATGATGTCCGAGCCTCCGACGCCGGTATTGTCCAGGATGGAGAATTGCGGCACCGCACTTTTGTATCCCGTATTGCGCAGTTCCATCGAGATCTTCTCGGAAGCAAGGCGCATGCTGTTGCGCAGGTCAATGCTAGCATCGGCGTTAAAGAAATTGGTTTGGGCATTACCCAGCAGGCCGAAAACAGCTGCGGTCAGGAAGGCCGTGAGAGCGGCCACCAGCATCAATTCGACCAGTGAGAAGGCATGCCTGCTGTTAACCATAGAGATTCGTGACCATCTGCACGTAGGAATCCAGTTGTCCGTTGGCGTTCGTATCTTCCCCGGTATTGAGCACACCATTCAAATTCGTATCTTCGCCGATCAGGCGTCCATTGGGCTGTTTCCAGCAAAAGACGATCTTGACCTGGACCAGGGAGGGATTGGTATTGTTCACATAGACCACACCGATGCCGTTGGGCAGCCCGGTGGCGGTGAAGGTGGTGTTATTATAGGTGGCGTACAGGGTGCTGAAGGTGGAATTCTTGATGTCTTCCATCTTGTTCTTGGAGGCCTGTACGGCGATCGAGGAATTGCGGCCGATCTCGGAGAGTTCCAGGCATTTCAGGTAGCTGTATAAGATGCCGATAACGGTGACCATGAAAACAACAGAGGATATCAGAAGTTCTACGATGGTGAAGCCCTTGCCCCTGCGATCGTTCTTGAAGCCGGTGAAGCGCATAAAATGCTCCCGTATAAGCCCCTATATAAAGTATATCTCCTTTGGGGTATTGCGCAAGGGTAAGAAAGCGTTTTCCGACGGCGGTATCCTTGGATACGGCTGCAGCATGTGGTATGCTTTAATTAGAGAGGAGGAAAGTATTTGCAAACCTTCATTGCGGGACAAAAAGAATGTTTGTACAATAAATCTTATGATGATCTGCCGTAAGGTATATGCATTTACTCTCGTGGAACTGCTTGCTACTGCAGCTATCCTGGCTTATTCCCTCTCCGTCATCTTGGCCACTTATGTGGGCTGTTTTGCCCTGAATGCGGCCAGCCGCAACCTGACTGCGGCGACCAGCCATGCGGAATTTGTCCTTGAAGACATACGCAATACCGCATTTAGCAGCGTGGGAGCCAGCATCACCGGCGGCACCTGGAATTGGAACACGGCGGCAGTGACAAGTAATGGGTTAAATGCCCTTAACGGCGAATCGATAGCGGTCACGTATACGGGCAATACCATTTATAATGTGCAGGTTACCGTAAGTTGGAAGGATCTTAATAATCGCGCCAGGAGTAGGTCATGGTACACATTTCTCACAAGTTAAAAGGCAGCAGAGGGTACACGTTGCCAGAGGCGCTGATCAGCGTCCTACTGCTTTCTTTTATCTTGCTTGGGGTATACGGCGTCTTGGTCACGGGCAATGTGGTCACCACTGGTGACAATGCGCTCTTGGATATGCAGCAACAGGCCCGTGCCGGCATGGACCGCATGCTGCGGGAGATCCGGGAATCATCGACCACAACGATCACGATGATCGATGCGAACAGCTATCGCATTGCTTTTAGCACCCCCAATGAGACCGGGATAAATTATTACCGCAGCGGAACGAATCTGCTGAGGGAATATCCCACTGGGATGACCAAAATAGTAGCAACCAACATTGCCTATTTGAAGTTTGCGGCCAGCGCGTCGCTGATGCAGATCAATATCCGAGCCGATAAGGCTGTGGGTGCGCGGACATACTCTTTTCCGCTGGCCATGAAAGTGAGGCTTAGAAATGAATAATCGTGGTTCGATCGTTTTTAGTTTATTGCTGGTACTGATCTTGACCATTTTAGGGGCACTGATCCTTTTGCGCGGCGTCAATGAAAGCAAGATCGCTAACCGTTATGCCAATTCCACCCAGGCATTTTGGCTGACGGAGGCAGGCATTCAGCAGGTGGTGTGGGAGATCAACACCAATAATTGTACAGGAATGGTCCAAGCAGGCACAAATACTGCCTGCGCCAGCTGCAGCAGCTGCGGGGGAGGCAACAAGACCAAGGCGGCCACCATCACCGGTGCCGGTGATTATGATGTGGTCCTTAATAATGCAAACACCTTGATCACCTCTCAGGGCTCTTATCCGAGCCGTACCAGCTCCTCCAAGATACAAAGGAACATACAGGGCAGTATAAGTCATCAATCCCCGTTCTCATTTGCTGCGTTCGCCCAAGGCCAGGTCACGCTGGCGAATAATACTTTTATCGATAGTTATAATTCCAACAACGGTGCGTATAGTGTCGCTAACAGCAATACCAACGGTGATATAGGTTCCAATGGAACGACCGCCGGCATCATTTCCATTGGGAACAATATTTCGTTGGGAGGGGATGTCAGTACAGGCGTTGGAGGTACGAATACGGCCGGCTCCGGCACCGTGATCACGGGGACAATAACGCACACCAATAATTATTCAATGCCCGACGTAAGCGTTCCGGCCACTCTCACCGGGCTCGCCAGCAGCGGAGCATTGTCCGTGTCCAATGGCGGCACAACAGCTTTGCCAGCGGGAAATTACAAATACACCGACATCAGCATGGCAAACAACGGCACATTGAACATCAATGGCACGGTGAAACTGTATTTGACGGCGGCTACGGCGTTCTCCACGGGGAATAATACCACGATCAATATTGCTTCCGGGGCCAGCCTGGAATTGTATGTGGACGGGGTCTTGAGCATACCGAATAATGTCAACCTTAACAGTTCCGGTAACGTCCCAAAGAATTTCCAGGTCTATAGCGCCTATACGGGGAGCAAAGGGATCAGCATCAATAATAACGGGGTGTTGGCGGTCGCGGTCTATGCGCCTAAAACAAATGTCATCATCGGTAACAATAATGATCTTTACGGTTCCCTCATTGGTAAGACCGTTAGTGTGAATAATAATAGCGCCATTCATTATGACGAGGCTCTGTCCACCATAAACTCATCGATTGGCAGCTCCCGGATCAGTGTTTGGCAGGAAACGTGAGGTCCCCCATGAGAGTGTTCTTGTGTTTTGTGCTGGCTTGTGCCGGTATTGTGCCGCATGCCCTGGCGGCGGAGGAGAAACTTTTTAATGCTGCGCCATCCCGGGTCCCCGGCACTTCTTTGGAGATGAACAGGCCGGGCTTCTGGATCGGTCGCCATCCTTCCCCTGTCCATGTGGTCATGACTCCCCAGGAGATCGATGCCTTCAACGCCCGGATCCAGGATGAGTTGAAGCTGACCAAGGACATCTTCGGCGTTACGGAGAGCTTTAAGACAGATTCCTTGATGCAGGATTTTGACCGGACCATTCAGGATTTTACGGACAAGGGCTTTTGCACCATCCAAGGTGTGCGCAATGATACGGCCTTTATCGACAGCGCCCGGCGTAACATGAACCTGAGCGGGGTGGTGCTGGGCATGGCGCCGCGCTATGGCCTGGTCACGCGGTATGCGGATGTGAGGTTCTTCCCGACGTCGGCAGGGCTCTATGAGTCCCCGGGAGACATTGATTTCGACCAATTGCAGAACAGTACCCTTGATGTGGGAAGTCCCGTTGCGGTCGTGCATCAGAGCCTGGATAAGAAATGGTATTATGTGTTCTCGCCCTTGTCCGATGGCTGGGTTGAGGCTGACCGCATTGCGCTCGGGGACATGAAGACCGTCCGGGATTTTACCCAAAGCAAACATTTTGCCGTGACGACTTCCCCGAAAGTGGATATCTTTTTGGACGAGGGCATGACCAGGTACCTGGGATATGTGCGCATGGGCACACGGCTTCCCATCGTCGGTGCTTCGGGCGCACAGATCAGTGTTTCCATCCCGGCGGCAGGCAAGGACAATAAGCTTGAGCTGGTGCAGGGATACATGGACAGCGAAGGCATGCACGAGGGGTATTTGCCCTATACGCCGCGCGTCATCTATACACAGGCTTTGGCCATGATCAACCAGCCCTATGGCTGGGGAGGC
Source organism: Candidatus Omnitrophota bacterium (assembly GCA_043775535.1). Classification (GTDB taxonomy): domain Bacteria; phylum Omnitrophota; class Gorgyraeia; order Zapsychrales; family Fredricksoniimonadaceae; genus JACQQW01. The sequence goes on along the minus strand of JAYVSG010000076.1, from coordinate 29,230 downwards.
ATGTACGGCGAGCAGGATTGTTCGGCCTTCCTGGATGAGGTATTCGGCACCGTCGGGGTCATTTTACCGAGGGATTCCAAGGACCAGGCCCAGGTGGGGCAGGCGATCGTCCAGTTCGACGAGAAAAGCGACAATGCGCAGAAACTTGCCGCGTTTGAGCGCCAACCCGGTGCCACGGCCATACTGCCCATGAAAGGGCATATCATGCTTTATCTTGGGCAGATCGACGGCCGGCCGTATGCGGCGCACGCGGTCTGGGCCTTCCGTGAACGCCGGGGGGACAAGGATGTCCCACGTGTGCTCAACCGCGTCATCGTCTCCGACCTCTACCTGGGGGAAGGGTCGACCAAGGGTTCCCTGCTCAAACGTTTATCCAAGATCGTCGCTGTTGAAAACAATCCATGACCATCACCCATGCCCGCGTCTCGCTGTTGTCCGCGCCTTTGAACCAGCCGTTCCGCATTGCGGTGGGCCAGCATGATTCCCTGGAGAATGTCCTGTTGACCATCACGCTTGCCGGCGGCATCAAAGGCTATGGCGAGGCGGCGGTGGCCACACATATCACCGGTGAGACGATCCCTAAGACCGTGAAGAATTTGAAGACCGTGGCAGAATACCTGCGCGGGCAGGACATCGGAAATTATTTGGCGTTATGCGCGTATGTGCAAAGCCTGCTTCCGGGCAATATGTCCGCCGTCGCTGCTGTGCACATGGCCCTGTTCGATGCGCTGGCACGCAGTTTGAAGATGCCGTTGTGGCGCATGTGGGGTACAGAGGCCCGACCATTCGCAACCGACATCACCATTGTCATTGGAACGCTTGAGGAAACCACGGCCAAGGCCAGGGAGTTCTATAAAAAAGGTTTTCGTGCTTTCAAGATCAAGGTCGGCAGGGACATGGACCTGGACTTCAAGCGTGTGCAGGCCGTGGCGGCGGTGACCGGAAGGTCAACGCTTATTCTCGACGCTAATCAGGGGTATTCAGCCGAACAGACGCTCAAATTCCTGAAAACATTATCTAGGGCTGGCATCACGGTTGCCATGGTCGAACAGCCTGTCCCCAAGAAGGACTGGGAAGGTCTTAAGAAGGTCACACGCTCGACTAAGGTTCTGGTCTGTGCGGATGAAAGCGCGTCGAGCCTGGCCCAGGTCGTGCGCATTATTCGCGAGAAGGCAGCAGGCGCGGTCAATATCAAATTAATGAAGACAGGCTTGGTCGATGCCGTTGCCATCGCACGCCTGGCCCAGGCCAATGGTGTCAGATTGATGGTGGGCGGCATGATGGAATCGTCGCTGGCCATGACCTGTTCCGCTCACCTGGCCGCGGGATTGGGCGGTATCGATTTCATCGACTTGGACACTCCATTCTTTATTAAGAACGGCCTGCGAGGCAATCCCTATCTCAACAGCCGGGGCATCTATGACCTGCAGCGGGCCAAAGCTGGGATAGGGATCGTCCCGTGATCCAGCATCCTGCGGCCATTGCTGCCGTATTGCTCGCCGTCGAGGGAACGGTGCTGTACCTGGCCGGCCATTCGCGCACGGAACGGTTCTTCAAATTCCTGCCGCACATCTTCTGGATCTATTTCCTGCCCATGGTGCTTTCGACTTTTGGCATCATCGACCCCAAATGCCCCTTTTACGGTCAAGTGACCCAATGGGTTTTGCCGATGAGCCTGCTGGTATTATTGATGACGGTCGATGTCCCGTCGATCATCCGGCTTGGGCCCATGGCTTTGGGGATGTTCATCATCGGTTCGGTCTCGGTAGGGTTTGGCATGGTCGCATCCTTCGCCATGTTCAAAGGCGTGGTGGGCGTGGATTATTGGAGCGGTTTTGGAGCTTTGACGGGATCATGGACGGGAGGCTCTGCGAACATGATCGCGGTCAAGGAGGCCTTGTCCGCACCGGACAATGTATTCCTGCCTCTGGTCGTCGTGGATGCGGTGCTTCCGTATCTATGGATGGCCTGCCTCATCGCTTTAAGCCAGCATCAGCATGATTTTGACCGTTGGAATGGCGCCCGTCGGGACATCACGGCCGACCTTGAGCAAAAAGCACACCATGCCAAGGCCAATGTCATGCCTGTGCGTTTCACCTTCCATGGCGGCCTGGCCATCATTGCCATCGGGATCGCAGGGACCTTCTTCGCAGATGCCGCTGCTAAAGCCTTGCCTGCGGTCCAGGGCGTGATCAGTCCCTTCACATGGGTGATCGTTTTTGTTTCTTTCATCGGTTTATTCCTCTCTGCCACGCCTTTAAAGAAATTGGAAGGGCACGGATCGAACAAGATCGGGTATTTCCTTTTATATTTTGTGCTGACGACCATTGGCGCCAAGGCTAATTTGAACCAAATGTCCCAAGCGTTCGTTCTGATGGCGGCCGGGACCGTGGTCATTGCCATCCATGCGTTGTTTTTATTCCTGGCGTTGCGTTTGTTCAAAGCCCCTTTGTTCTTGGCCGCTGCAGCTTCCCAGGCCAATCTGGGAGGGGTGGCGTCCGCGCCCGTTGTGGCGGAGGTTTATCATAAAGGATTAGCCCCCTTAGGGTTACTGCTTGCCATCGCAGGGAACATCATAGGTACCTATATCGGGATCGCGGTCGGCCAAATATGCCGGCTTTTGCCATGAATTAAATATTTGCCCAAAACCCATATTAAATATATAATATCCCTCTATCCGCCAGGGCCTGCCGTGGCGGAGTTTTGTTTATCCTACAGAAAGGAAAGTCTATGGGAGCATTACATTTAGGCGTAAAGAATTTTGAAGGGGAGGTCTTGAAGTCATCCACCCCTGTCCTGGTTGATTTTTGGGCGGAATGGTGCGGTCCGTGCAAGGCCATCGGTCCTATTGTCGACCAATTGGCTGACGAACTGCAGGGCAAGCTCAAGGTGGGCAAGGTCAATGTGGATGAAGAAGCGGACTTGGCCGGGGAATACAATGTCATGTCCATCCCGACCCTCCTGGTATTCAAGAACGGCAAACCCGTCGACCAGATCGTCGGCGCCATGCCGAAGGACCGTCTTTTGGCCAAGTTAACCCCACACTTATAGGAGTTGTGATGTTCATTGAAGTCCTTAAATCGAAGATCGGGCATGCGCGGGTGACGCAGGCCGAATTGTATTATGAAGGCAGCATCACCATCGACAGCGATGTGCTTAAAGGCGCCGGCCTCATCCCGGGCGAGAAGGTGCATGTGCTCAATGAGAGCACCGGTTCGCGCATCGAGACCTATACCATCGCGGGCAAACCTGGTTCCGGTGAGATCTGCCTCAATGGTCCCGCCGCACGCCACGGGTATGTCGGCGACCGTCTCATCATCCTGAGCTATGCATTGGCAGAGGCTGCTGAAGCGAAGCGGATCAAGCCCCAGATCATCTATCTCGACGAAAAGAACAGGATCAAGAAGACCAAATAATATGTTCGGTCCTTTAAAGGTCAGGATCATCGGCGACCCGTGCTTGCGGGAAAAATCCAAACCGGTCAAGGAAGTGGGCGCGGTCGAGCGCATGCTCATTGCGGCCATGTTCGAGACCATGCAGGCCAATAAAGGTGTCGGCCTGGCAGCCCCGCAGGTGGGCATCACGGAGCAGATCTTTGTCGTGGATACGGGCAAGGATGCTTTTGCCGTCATCAATCCAAAGATATTGAAGCTTGCAGGGAGCGATGAGATCGAGGAAGGCTGCCTGAGTATACCGGGCGTGCATGTGAATGTTAGGCGTGCCAAGACGGTCGAGGTTGAGTTCACCGACGAGAACAACCAGAAGGTGCGGGCCAAGCTGACCGGCCTGGCCGCCAAGGTTTTCCAGCATGAGAACGACCATTTGCTGGGCAGGCTCATCATCGATGTGCTGCCTGCCGCCGAACAAAAACAAATTTTGAAACAGATCAAGGATGGCACACTTGCAGCAGACCAGGTTTGAGTCAGGATTGACAAAGCTTCCCCCGTGGTTCAAACAGCCTTTGCCGGACATGGACAAGGTCCGTTCGATGAAGGAGATGTTCCGCGGGAACAGGCTGCATACTGTCTGCGAAAGCGCCCATTGCCCGAACCTGGGCCAATGCTGGGGCGAGGGCGTAGCCACCTTCATGATCCTGGGCGGCACCTGCACCCGTGCCTGCCGTTTTTGCGCCGTGCCTGCCGGACGTCCCGACCTGATCGACCTTGAAGAACCTGCCAATGTCGCCGATTCCGTCAAGCGCCTTGGTTTGAAATACGTGGTCATCACCTCGGTCGCCCGCGACGATATCGAAGATGAAGGTGCCGGTCATTTTGCGGCCACCATCGCGGCCATCCGCCGTCTGACGCCCGAAGTGAAGATTGAAGTGCTCATCCCTGATTTTTCCGCCAAGGAGCATGCGCTTGCCGCATTGAGCGCTGCTGCTCCCGAGGTTATCAGCCATAATATCGAGACCGTGCGGCGTTTGTCGTCGTTGATCCGTCCGCAGGCTGACCATGACCGTTCCCTGCATGTGCTGCGCCGTTTCCGCCAATTGGCGCCGGACGCTTTTGTGAAATCATCCTGCATGGTGGGTCTGGGAGAGACCGAGGAAGAGCTGACGGTGATGATGCGCGAACTGCTGGACGCCGGATGCCATATATTGACCATCGGCCAATACCTCGCGCCCACGCAGAGGAAGCGGCACCTTCCCGTCGAGCGTTTTATCACCCCTGAAGAATTTGAACGCCTCCGCCAGATCGGCATGGACCTTGGGTTCAAATATGTTGAAAGCGGCCCCTTGGTCAGGAGCTCCTTCATCGCTGAGAAAGGGTACAGGGAGGCCTTGAAGAAATGAAGGAACCGCTGAAAAGCATGTTCGGTTTCTTTTTGCGTTTTGGCCTGAGCGCCATCCTGCTTGGATGGCTGTTTTCCAAGATCGATTATGTGCACACCTGGGAAGCGGTGAAGCAGTCAGACCTTAGGTATATGGCGGCCGCCTTTATTGTTTTTTTCTCGATCAATTTCATCATCCTCTGGCGCTGGGAATTGTTGATGCATGCCGTGGGGCTTAAGGTCGGTCATTTGAGCGCGATGCGCTGGTTTTTCATCGGTCTTTTTTATAATTTATGCCTGCCTACGTCGGTGGGCGGCGATGTGGTCAAGGGTTTGGGGTTGGCCAAGGTCACTGGCGACAGGCCCAAGGTCTTTGCCTCGATCGTGCTGGACCGCCTGACCGGATTTGCCGGTATCGTCATCCTTGCGGCAACGGCTCTTTTTTTCGGCAGGGGCATCGTGCAGCATCACGGGGTCGTCCTGGCCATCCTGGCCATGACCGCTGTGTCGGCATCGCTCGCGATCGTCTTGTTCAGCCATCGCATCTTTTCATTTGTCTGCGGCCTTTTTGCGCGACTGCCCAAGGTGAGGGACGCACTGATGAACATGCATGAGGACATCCTGCTGCTCAAAGGCAGGCAGCGCCTGGCATGGGAAGCCCTAGGCCTTTCCATAGCCGCCCAGATCGTCCTGGCCGGGGTGTTCTACCTGACCGCCAAAGGCATGCACCAGGACATCGACCTGATGTACTTCATCATCTTTTCACCCATCGTCTGTGTGGTGACCGCCCTGCCTTCGATTGGCGGCCTGGGCGTGCGTGAAATAGGATGGGTGAGTTTACTTTCAACGGTCGGTGTCAGGGACAGTGTGGCAACGGGTTTAAGTCTTGTTAATTTCGGTTTCATGGTGATGGTGGGCCTGTTGGGCGGGTTATTCTATGTCGTTACATTATCTTCTGGACGGATACAACATCATCCACCAGGCTCCGGGGTTGGCAAACGGCAGTCTTGAAGCCAGGCGCGAGGGGTTGCTGCGCTGGTTGAACGCAGCGCGTGCGCAGGGCAGCGCCCGCAACCGGATGACGGTGATCTTTGACGGTCAGCCCGGCCATTTCGGCGGCATGGGCGGCGGGGAGATCAAGGTGATCTTTTCCGACGGCCAGAATGCGGATGAATGCATCAAGAATATCGTGGACTGCGCCCGGGACCCCAAGAATTTCGTGGTTGTCAGTGATGATAAAGGGATAAGATTGTACGTGCGTGCGCTCGGCGCCAGGGTCTTGGGCGTCAAGGAATTCGCTGAGAGCCTGTTCAAGCGCGCGGCAGGCAAGGCGTCAAATCCGGGTGTGTCAGAAGGACAGAAGGTGAACATGACTCAGGCGGATCAGATCAATAAAGAATTGGAGAGGCTTTGGATCAAGTAAGGTCTTTCTTTGTCCATATCGGTGAGGCCATATTCTTCCTCGGGGAGATCCTGAAGATCATCTTTCGGGGCAAGGCGCGTGCATCGGACGTGATGGCCCAAATGTATGCCCAGGGTGTTCAGTCGGTGATCATTGTCATCCTGACGTCGCTGGCCTCCGGCATGGTCTTGGCCCTGCAGGGGTATACGACGCTCAACCGCTTTGGGGCCAAGGAATTCATCGCGCCGCTGGTGGGCCTGTCGCTGGTAAGAGAATTGGGGCCGGTGTTCACGGCGCTCATCTTTTCCGGCAAGGCAGGCGCGGGCATGACCGCCGAGCTTGGTACGATGAACACCAATGAGCAGATCCAGGCGACCCAGGCCATGGGGGTCAACCCCGTCGCGTATCTTGTGGTGCCGCGTTTTCTGGCCTGTGTCCTGGTCTTGCCTGTCCTGGTTATCATTTCCGAGATTGTCGGCATTGCCGGCGGTTACATGATCGGGGTCAATGAGGCACATTTGCCCGGAACGTTCTACATCCGTGAGACCTTGAAGGCCATCGGCTATGTGGATTTTTTCAGCGGTTTTATCAAGACCTTTTTCTTTTCGGTCATCGTGGCCTGGATATGCTGTTACCAGGGGTTCTTTACCAAGGGGGGTTCCGTCGGGGTGGGGCGTTTCACCACCACCGCTGTGGCGTATTCCTATATCAGCATCATCGTGTCGAATGTGGTACTTACTAAGATCATTTTAACGTTATGGGGTTGATCATGAAGAGCATGTTGTCTGTCATTGGGATGTTTGTATTATGTATGTGTGCGGGCTGTGCCCGGAATTCAGGTAATATCGGGCAATTGCAGAGTTATCCTGCGCCTGTGATCGAGGCCTCCTGGGTCAGGAACGGCGAACCCATTGTCTTCGAGGGAAAGTCCTGGTTCCCCGTGGATGATGTCGAGGTGCTGATGGATTCGGAAGTGTTCCAGATCGGTGAGTACAAGGACGTGCAGATCTTCGTCGAGAAGGTCGATGCCAAGCCCTATGAGCGCATTTATACCAAATTCGCCCGGGGTAAATACCGTTATTTTGAGCGCCGCGCAAATGATTAAGGTCGAATCTTTAAGCAAGGCATTCGGGGGGCAGAAGGTTCTGGATAATATCAGCCTCGATGTCGCCTCCGGTGAGATCCTCGCGGTGCTGGGCCCCAGCGGTACGGGCAAGAGCGTACTGTTGAAACACCTGATCGGCCTGATGGCCCCGGACAGCGGGCGGGTGCTCATTGACGGGGTGGACATCTGCCGCCTGAAGCCTGAAGAATTATTGGAAGTGCGCAAGAGCATGGGCTACCTTTTCCAAGAGGGTGCTTTATACGATTTCATGGACGTGTTTGATAACATCGCTTTTCCTTTGCGTGAGCATACCAAATGGCCGTTGGTCCAGATCAAGGAACGTGTTCGGGATGTCTTGGCCATGGTGGACCTTGAAGAGGTTGAGAATAAGATGCCCTCAGAGTTAAGCGGGGGCATGAAGAAGCGTGTGGGCCTGGCGCGTGCGATCGTGCTTGGGGCAAAGATCCTTTTGTGCGACGAGCCGACCTCCGGCCTTGACCCCATTCGCAGCCGGGACATTTCCAATTTGATCAAGAGCGTGGCCCGGAAGATCAAGGCCACGACCGTGATCACGTCCCATGATATTGAGAATTCGTTCCGTATTGCGGACCGCCTGGTGCTCTTGAACGAAGGGCAGATCGCGGCCATGGGGACAAAGGAAGAGTTGCGCGCCAATAAGGCGCCGTTCGTGCATGAATTCTTGTATGCCTAAACTGCGGAGAATGTATGGACAAAAATTCGGATATTAAGAAGATCGCGGCAGGCCTTTTCTTCCTGGCGGGTATCGTGTTGGTCGGTGTCAGCGTGTTCTTCATCGGCATGGACCGCGGTTTAAGCAAACCCAAGTTCCAGATCATCGCCCTCTTCAATGAGGTCGGGGGGCTGGTCGAAGGCGCACCTATCCGCATCTCCGGCATCAATGTCGGGATGGTCGGGGATGTGGATTTCCTGGATGAACCCATTGAAGGCCGCAGCCTGAAGGTGACGCTCAATATCTATAAGAAGTATGAGTTCCAGCTGCGCAAAGGTTCCCGCATCAATATCAAGACGGAGGGCGTCCTGGGGCAGAAGCTGGTTGAGATCAGCGAGGACCGCAGCCGCAAGTTGTTTGACGTGAGCAAGCCCATCATCGGGGAGGACCCGCTGGATGTGGAGGACATGGCCGGTGTCATCACACGCACCGCCCTGTCCCTGCAGGAAACCAGCGAGGGGATCAACAGTGTGGTCGGGGAATGGAAGTACATTTCCCACAAGACGCGGCGCGTAATCAACCGCGTCGAGCAGAAATTGGTCGACGGGGACCTGTTCAAAATATTCTAGCGCAGGAGGTTCTGGATATGTTCGTTCTGGGCAATTTTTTAAGTGCACTTGCGTACTTGGTCAACATCGCGTTAACGGTGCTGTATTGGCTGATCCTGTTCCGTGCCCTGATCAGCTGGGTCAATCCAGACCCGTTCAACCCCGTAGTGCAGTTCCTGCAGCGCACCACCGAGCCGGTGCTTGAACCCATACGCCGGATGCTGCCGCCGTTGAGCTTTGACCTGTCGCCGCTGATCGCTTTCTTCGCGATCGTATTCTTGAAACAGTTCCTGGTCAAGACCATGTACGACCTGGCCATGAGATTCCAGTAATCCTTGCAAAACAAAAGAAGTTAATGTATAAAATATACATTCAATCAATAGGGAGAAACAGAAGATGTTCGACAAAGTAAAAGAATTGATGGAGCTGAAGAAGAAGGCGGACGTCCTTAAAAAAGAACTGGAAGCCACGCTGATCGAGATCAATGAGGCCCGCGGCATCAAGATGGTCATGAATGGCGCGCAGATCCTGCAGTCCATTGAGATCGATGAAAACCTTTTGGCGCCGGGTACCAAGAACCGCATCCAGATGGACCTTTTGAAGAGTTTCAATAATGGTGTCAAGAAGTCGCAGCAGGCGGCCGCGACCAAAATGAGGAATATTCCAGGTCTTAATTTACCAGGGATGTAAACGAAAGGAACACCATGCCTTACGATGCAACTTTAGATGCAGCCACGTTCAAAGAAGTGATCGATTTCGAGAACACCCGTGTTACCGTCGGCGTCTTTTCTTATAATGGCGCCCCCAAGAAACTGCAGATCACGCGTGAGAATTTGATCGACGGTGCTTGGAGCTTTACCAAGCTTGGCCGTCTGACCAAGGACGAGGCACAGGCTGCTGTTCCCATCATGATGAAAGCCATCGCAACAATGTAATATTGTTATTCCCGCGAAAGGTCGTATTGACCGACACTCGCAGTTGCTCGCGGGAATCTAGGAGAGTTTGACATGGCCGGTGAAGTTTATTTGACCAGAGCAGGGTTCCACAAGTTGCAAGAGCAGCTGGAAGCCCTAAAGACCACGGAGCGCCAGAAGATCGCCAAGGCGATCGGTGAGGCGCGTGCCCAGGGTGATATTTCCGAGAACGCGGAGTATGATGCGGCCAAGGAAGCCCAGGGGTATAACGAGGCCAGGATCGCCGAGCTGGAAGGCAAGCTCTCGAACGTGCGTATCATCGAGAATGAGAACATCCCTTCAGACAAGGTGTTCATCGGCGCCATTGTGACCCTGCTCGACCTGGACAATGACGAAGAACTGACCTATATGCTGGTCTCTCCCGAAGAGGCCAGTTACGAAGAGAACAAGATCTCCATTTTCTCCCCCATCGGCAAAGGCCTCCTGGGCCACAAAGCCGGAGAGACCCTGGACATCAAAGTCCCCGCCGGTACCCTCAAATACAAGATCAAGAAGATCAAACGCGAAAAATAATTTAGGGACACCCACCGTAACCTTAATTATCCCTGACAGGACAGTTCGGGCCATTCCTCACTCGGCCTCACTGTGAGCTGTGGCTGGCCTTCGCTACAGCACAGCTCACATATCGGCCTCGTTCAGAATGACCCGAACTATCCTTTAGAAATATGAATTAGGGTTACGGTGGGTGTCCCTAAATTATTTTTTAGAGAGGGAGAGGCCCAGCCAGAGCATTGCGCTCGGCAGCATTGCGAACAGCACGCGGTTGAGCGTGTTCTGCATCCACCAGCCTATCTCGAAGAAGGTATTCACGTAGTAATATCCCAGCACCATCAGCAGGTATGCCGCCAGGCACAGCCCCATCATCCTGCCATGCGGGGACCAGGCTTTCTTGCCGCACGCTGCCACGCCGCCGATCAATACCAGCCATAGGCCGTTCCATTTCAGGCTGGCCAATTCCGTTACCGTATAGCTTGCGATGGTCTCTAGGCGGTCCCATGTCGATGGTTTGACCGTCGAGAAGAGTCCGTTGATGAAGGCCTCGTTCTTGGGGGCGAAGCACAATTGGAAGATCACTGTGGGCAGGGCGGCAATGGCAAAGGCGGCAATAAAGGGAAGAGAGTTCTTTTTATGTTTGAGCACGACCAGGGCGCCTAATATGCCGGCCGCCAGCATTCCTTCGGTCTTGGTGAAGCTTAAGAGACCAAGGAAAAGTCCGCACAGGACAAGCTCTTCGGATAATAAGCAGACGAAGGAGCAGAGGAGATATAGCCCGACGAGTACATCGCTGTATTGGCTGATTCCAAGCGTCACATTGAAGGGCAGGGCAAATACAGCCAGGGTCATGAGGCAGGGCACGAGCCATTGTTTGGACGCACGCTTCAAGGAGAACAGCAGGATGCCGGCGGAGAGCAGGGTAAAGGCGATGCTGTTGAGCATCGGCACCCATTGGGGTGCGCCGCCTAGAATGTCCCAGAACCACACATTGATCGACGGCAGCAGCAGTGGGTATTGCGTATTGCTGCGCCACAGCAGCGGGTCGAGCATGTCCTTCCAGCGTTCGCCGCCTAAGAAAATGAATTTGGCTTTCAGGTTCCAACAGGACCAGGCATCCCAGCCGCCTATAGGATAATGCTTGGCTTCAAGCCAGAGGAAAATGCCGAGGATGACCAAGATGGTCAGCCCAACTATGTTGTCACCCCCGAATGTTTTTATCGAGGGTCCATTTTTGGATTCCCGTTTGCACGGGAATGACGCTTTTACGGCCCACTGCCAGCATGCCCAGCCCAGGATGCCTGTCAGGACGAGCGGCAGGACGCGGTTATGTATGTTGAGGGCGATATGGCTGTAGAATGCTCCGTGGCCTGCGATCCCCAATCCCAAAGCAATGGTCAATAATATTTTCAGCATCTTATTTCTCGAACGCGGGGTTAATAGCCAGGATGATCCCGGTATTACTGGCGGATAAAGGCTTAAGGCCCAGCTCCTTGATCTTGGCCATGGCGATCGCCGGGCTCGTGCAGTCAAAGATGATCAGGGGCAGGGATGTGTTATTGAGTTCCAATACCGTCGGGGCCAATATATATTGGGCCTGCTCGAATTGGGCAATGGCCACCGGGATATCCATGTTTTTGTCAGAGTAATACCCGGCCCGGGGAAGTCCGTTAAAGACCTTCTCCAAGCCCCTGAATTGGTCGGCCAGGCTGTGCAGCGGCATTCCTGCAGGCTTTTGTTCTTGGACTATGCTGCGGCCGGTCAATTGGAAAAGGCTGATGGAGGCAGACAGGATAAGTGCGGCGACCGCGGTCTTTTGGGCAAGGGTCATCATTACCAGCAGATTTTAGCGTCAGAAAGCGCTTTTTTCAATAACGTTTTTAATATATTCTTAAAATGCTGGTATGTAATATGTTACGTTCATGCCATCCTCTTGACAATGACCTTGGATGTGGTATCTTTTCGTAACTCATATCTTCCCTAAAATACATTGCCTCCTGCGTTTACGTTTGCGTATAACACCATTTTAAAAATCCTGATTTGGAGATCCCATGCTTAAAAGACCGCTTAGCGTATTATTGATCGTTGCCTTTATTGCCTCCACACTGGCGCCCATCCCTCAAGCCCATGCCGCTGTCTTAGGCCTGCCTGTTCCAGGCGCCATGGTCAATTTAAGCCCTGTGTACCAACCGGCCTTGATCAAAGGTTTGACCGTGCATCAGGACAATCCCTTCCTCTTCGATTTTATCTTGGATACGGGCAACAGCACCCTGCAAGGGGAGGCCTTAAAAGTTGAAGGCGACAGATTGATGAAGTATTTCTTTGCCTGCCTGACCATTCCCGAGAAAGACCTTTGGGTCAACCTGTCCCCTTACGAAAAAGACCGTATGGTGCCCCAGGCCCTGGGAGAAACAGCCTTGGGACGTGATCTCCTGGCACAGGACTACATCTTAAAACAGCTCACTGCTTCCTTGATATACCCGGAGAAAGAACTGGGTAAGAATTTCTGGGACAGGGTCTACGCCAAAGCCCAGCAGATGTACGGCACGACGGAAGTTCCGGTCAATACCTTTAATAAGGTGTGGATCATGGCGGACAAGGCGACGGTTTATGAACACAATCAGACCGCATTCGTGGTGGATGGGCATTTGAAGGTCATGCTGGAAGAAGATTACAATGCGCTCAAGAAGAACGAAGTCCGTTCAGAGACCAAGGCCAGCAATATTTCATCCCAGATCGTCCGGGAGATCATCCTTCCTGAGATCGAGAAAGAAGTCAATACCGGAAAGAATTTTGCCATGTTAAGGCAGATATTCAATTCCCAGATCCTGGCTACGTGGTACAAGAAAAATCTCAAAGAGGCCCTGCTGAATCAAGTCTACGCGGACAAGTCGACGGTCAAGGGCGTTAACCTGACTGATACGGGTGATAAGCAAAAGATCTATGAGCAGTACCTTCAGGCGTATAAGAAGGGCGTATTCAACTATATTAAAGACCCAGACACAACCAACGTTGTGTCTGGTGAGACAAGCCAAACACCACGCAAATACTTCTCTGGCGGGTATGTCACAGATCCGGCCATGCTGCATGTCACCACCGATCCAGCCATGGGAGCGCGCGCTGTAAGACCATTGGGCGAAGACTATGCCATAAAGGTCGCTATTAACGTCAATAAACCGGTCGTGTCTAAGCCGATAGATAGGGCCATGACCGTGATGGTACCGGATGATTTTAAGCCGGTGGAATTGAAGATGGATATTGCCAGACACCAGGAGATCGGCCGAGTTGGGGAGATCGGTTTTGGTGAGACACCTTTAGTCTTGGGCGATTCCCAAACAAAGGAACAATTGTCTGCACTTGTAAGGCTGGCATCCTTTTCTGGGAAGTATAAAGAAGTCAGGTTAGTGTTAGCAGCTAATCGGTCAGGGCTCTTTGGTACGGCGATCGCCTTATACAATGGAAGTCCTCAGCCGGTCCATATCATCAAGATCAACGGGTATAATGACTTTATCGATGATTACTTGACCGCGATGGTCGTTAGCAAGGGAATAAGCATTAACGAGGATCCCGGTTTCGTAACCGTGGTGTCGAATGTGATCTCATCGATCAGGGGCGGCTCGGTGGGAATATTTACGATCGAACGTAAGAAATCGGAGAGTAATGCGCAGCCTCAGAAAGAAAAGAAGGTGCTTTTAAAAGCTTCTTTTGACCTGAAACAGGCGGAGCGGCTGTCGAGCGGATTGTCTTTCTTCGAATTGAAAGGGCTTACAGCAGAAGATCGGCAAACGTTCAATAAGTTATTTGGCCTGTCTGAAGCTGGGAATGAAAGATATGTAATAATCGGGGATCAGCAAGGCCCCTTGGTCGTGGGTCGTTTGTCTGAACAGGACAAAAGCTTACAGATGGCAATGCAGCTCGATGCATTGGCACAGGGATTCAGATCAGGTGCGCCGGGGATCGAGGTGGGGGACAAGGGCATTGCGCCCAAGGTCCTCGTGTTCGATTTTACCCCGTTGGTGGAAATTGACGTTAAGGGCAGGTTGAGCATGGATCTTATGACAAAGTTCAACAGGGTAATGCTGTATAATCCACGATTTGCAAAAGGAGTGGGGCTTAATTTTGCACAGCAGGAGGGTTCGACATACGTTATGTCTGTTGTAACCGACATGGCAATGGTCGGTGGTGAAGATGGAGCTATGCTGGCTGCGGCATTACAAGAGCTTACGCCATATCAAGCGGTCTTGGGTGTGCACTTTACCGGCATGGCCACATTATTTGCCGCCATACTTAAGAGCGAGTATGAATTACGTCAAGGCAGGAAGGCTCAAACGATCGATGAGAAAATAGAATATTATACACGCTTCCGTAAGGATGTCTGGCATATCGTGGGAGCCCTGACAACGCTTTCTTCCGGAGGCGTGCTTGGAGCAATGGCTGGACTCAATGTTGACTTCGCACCCTGGTTTGCGGGGCTGCTCGGCGTAACAGGCAGCATGATCGGCGGAGGGATAGCTGGTTTTGAGAAATTTGCGGATGAGCTCAAACAAGCGGCTTTGGATGCAAAGACAAATGGCAATGGTATCAATGATGCAAGATTGAAAGCCCTGGAGACGTTCAAGGGCAATCCGGCGAGACGGGTCTTTTATAATTCCCAACTGCCGGTCTTTGTCGCGCTTTCATACCTAGCGACTGCCAAACCGACCTTCACTGGCATCTGGCCTTCAGAAACCCTGCATCGTTTCTTGGAACATCTGCCTTCTTCGTACTATTTGAATTATATCATTCCAGATGCTGTAACAGTAGGGCTTGGGGTGGGGGTAGGCATTATGTTAAGCAAGTTCCTCGCCAACAAAACCCCTAATGTCAGCACGCAGGATGGTGCGATGAATGCTCAGGCTGTTGTTATTCTGGCATCCAGCGTTCTTCCAGTGGATTATTTGACAAAGGTCACCGATTGGCTGCAAAGTCCAAAGGGCAATAGTGTAACGCTCTTGGCAGTTGCCGGAGCAGCAACGGTCGTTGCTGCCTTCTTGGCGGCCAGCCAAGGCGATTCTGTTGAGACCATTGCACAGCAGATCATAAAGAGAATGCGGGATGAAGGTCAACAAAGAGAGATCGATGGCAAGAAGAGGCCATTTATCGGGTATGCAAATGATCCTAATATCAATCTGGACCCGCGGTTTCCGCCTACTATTTATGGGTATGAAGGCGAGGGTGTTGCTCGTCGGACCTTTATTGCGCTTAGGGATCCGGCCGATCTGAAAGATGCTGTCGATTTCTTGCGCGGTCATTCGGCTGATGCGGCGATGATCAAGCCAGAGATACGAGGCGGTATCGATCTTGACTCTACCAATATGGGCATGAGCATTACCCAGGACGCCAACGACGGGGTCAAGGTGGATTTCGATCCGGCCATGGTTGAGCGTATCCGCAAAGATGGCGTGCAAAGCGTGGTGCCGGTTATTATCCAGATCACGCCTGTCACGGCAGATATTATCCGTCCCTTGCTTGGGCTAGCGCCTGCCAAGGAGGAAGAAGAGCGTTTGGCCGGGGTATAAACCCCTGAAGAATTGCGTTTGATTGCCCGACTTTTTTAAGTATAATGCCACCTATGATTTCTGTCGGCGTCATCGGCTGCGGGCATTGGGGGCCGAACCACATACGTATTTTTAACCAGTCGTCTTCTTCCAAGGTCCTCATGTGTGCGGACCTGGATGAGCGGCGCCTGTCTGCCATCACCACGCTTTTCCCGTCCATCATCCCGACCAAGGACTACAAAGACATCCTGAAGAACCCGGCCATCGACGCTGTTGTCATCGCGGTGCCGACAAATTTCCATTTCAAGCTGGCCCAGGAAGCATTGGCCGCCGGCAAGCACGTCCTGTGTGAGAAGCCCTTGTCCTTGGATCCCAAGGAATGTCTCATCCTTGAAGAATTGGCCCACACGTATAAGAAGGTCCTGATGGTGGGGCATGTGTTCGTGTTCAACCAGGGCATTGTCAAGATGCGCGAATATATTCAGAACGGGGAATTGGGCAAGATCCACTACGCCCACTCTGAGCGCACCAACCTAGGGCCCTTCCGTTACGACGTCAACGCCCTTTGGGACTTGGCCCCGCATGACATTTCCATTTTCAATTATCTGTTCAGCAGCTGCCCGTTGAGCGTTTCCGCCCGCGGGGCCAAATGTCTGGGCGACAAGCTTGAAGACCTGACCTTCGCGACCCTGGATTATCCCGGTGTCATGGTCAATGTGCACGTCAGCTGGCTGGACCCCAAGAAGGTGCGCCAGATCACCGTTGTCGGCGACAAGAAGATGGTGGCCTGGGACGACCTGGATGCCGAAGGACCCATCAAGCTCTATGACAAGCACGTCGAGAAGACCAGCGTGTATTACGAAACTTATGGTGAATTCCAATTATTGTCCCAGGAAGGCAGCATCCTGATCCCGAAACTGGGCTTCAATGAACCGCTCAAGACCCAGGCGCAGTATTTCATCGACTGCATCACCAAAGGGGCGGAGCCGTTATTGGCTGATGCTCGCCGTGCCTATGATGTGGTGCGCACCCTGGTCGCCATCCAGGAAAGCGTCAACCGCAAGGGCGAGCTGGTTAAACTATGAGTTTCTTTAAGCATGAAAAAGCGCTGGTGCATCCTGAAGCTGTTGTGGGCGAAGGCACACGCGTGTGGGCCTTTGCTAACATTCTGGCCGGTGCCGTGGTCGGCAGCCAGTGCAATATTTGCGACGGCTGTTTCATTGAAAAAGGCGCTGTGATCGGCAACCACGTCACGTTGAAGAATCATGTGTGTGTTTGGGACGGCGTCACGCTTGAAGACGATGTTTTCGTTGGCGCAGGCGTTGCGTTCATCAATGACCGCCATCCGCGCTCTAATCGCCCGGACGCCTGGAAGCTCGAGAAGGTCCTGGTCAAGAAGGGCGCCACCATCGGGGCCAATGCCACCATCATGTGCGGGGTGACGATCGGCGAAGGCGCCATGGTCGGCGCAGGATCAATGGTCACGCGCGATGTTGCTGCACATACCACCGTTGCCGGAAACCCGGCTAGGAAGATAAACAGTCCTTCATGACCCCCAAGATCCTTGTTTCCCCTGTCGCTTTTAATGAAAAGATAAAGCTCAAGAATGTCATCGAGCGTTTTCTGAAGAGCCGTGTCCATACCAAGGTCGATTACATGATCGTGGATGACGGTTCCGACGATGGCACTACGGAGATGATCGCAAGCTATTCTGCCCAAGGCGTCAAAAGCGTCAAACATCCTAAGCGCAGCGGGGTGGGCGCGGCCATCCGCACCGCCATCCGTTACGCACAGGCCAATCATTACGATATCCTGGTCATCATGGCGGGCAACGACAAGGACAACCCGGAAGAGATCCCGTTCCTTTTGGTCCCTGTCGTGGAAGAGGGCTATGACCTAGTGCAGGGCTCGCGTTATTTTGGCAAGGTCGGTTCCGGCGGGGACATGCCTTTTTACCGCAAGCTGGCGACCCGCATGCATCCTTATGTGTTTTCCTTGTTCACCGGCCGCAAGGTCACAGATACCACCAATGGTTTTCGGGCCATGCGTGTTAAGATGTTCGAGGATAAGCGCATCAACCTGGACCAGGCATGGATGGACACCTACGAACTGGAACCCTATATCCTTTGGAAAGCCGTTACCTTGGGATTCAAGTTCAAGGAAGTTTTTGTCACCAAGATCTACCCGCCCAAACAATTGGGAGGCTATACCAAAATGATACCCTTCATCAGCTGGTGGAGCATCCTGCGCCCGCTGTTCTATCTCAGATTGGGGATAAAAAAGTGAAACTGTACGGAAAGAACCCGGTCTTAGAACGCATCAAGGTCAATCCCAAAAGCATACGGCATGTCCTGATCGAAGAGGGGCATATCGAGAGCATCTATGTGTTCAAGAAATGCAACCAGCATAATATTCCTGTGTCCAAGGTCCCGTATTCCAAGATCCAAAGGTTGGCCCAGAGCGTCAATACCCAGGGCATTGTGGCTGACGTCGAAGATTTCAAATATATGGATTTTGGCGAAATGATCGCTCAAGCATTGGAAAAGAAACGCACCCTGATCTTCATTGATAATTTGACCGATCCGCAGAACTTGGGCGGCATCATCCGCACGGCCGGCTCCTTGGGTGGGTTCGATATCATCGTGCCGACCACCGAAGCGGTGGGGGTTACCGAGGCGGTGTTGAGGGTCGCCTGCGGCGGAGAGAATTATCTGGGGGTTGCCCGCGTCAGCAATTTGGCCAATGCCATCCAAAAAGCCAAGAACGAGGGTATCTGGATCATCAGCACCGCGGTTGAGAGTGCTCCCGCCATGGACAAGGTGAAATTCCAATTCCCCATGGGCTTTGTCCTGGGTTCTGAGGAAAAAGGGGTCCGGGATGTCATCCGTAAGAAGATCGACGCCGAGATCATGATCCCCATGAAAAACGAAAGGATGTCCCTCAATGTCGCGCACGCAGCGTCCATCATCTGCTGGGAAACAGTACGCCAGCGCGCTTGATTTCTTTGCCGAAGCGGGCTTGCTCAAACGCGTCAAGAGGAGCGGCTGGTGGGTTGCCGGCATTGAGAACCCTGAAACGGTGGCCGAACATTGTTTTCGCTGCGCCGTCATCGCGTTCTACATTGCGCACGTTGAAGATGTAGATCCTTACAAGGCTGTGACCATGGCCCTGTTCAATGATATCCACGAAGCCCGCATCAATGATCTGCACAAGATGGGGCATTATTACATCGAGTTCCGCGACGCTGAGAAGAAGGTATTCAAGGACCAGATCGCCCGGCTCGATGCCAAGGTGACGCGCGCGTTGACCGTCATCAGGACCGAATACGAAGGTCAGGCCTCCAAGGAAAGTATTGTGGCCCGCGACGCGGACATCCTCGAATGCCTCTTGCAGGCCAAGGAATATGTCGACAACGGCTATCCTGTCGCCAAAACATTCTTCAAGCGCGCCCCCGACCATTTAAAAACACCGACGGCAAAGAAACTCTGGGCCCAAGCTCTCAAATGGGACAGCCATGACTGGTGGCAAAATGTGGTCAAATTCGAGCGTTAAACTTCTTTTCTGCTTGATCTTCCTTAGCGGCTGCATGACGTATAATACCGCGACCGGCCGCAATGAAATGATCTTTATTTCCACTTCTTCCGAGGTGGCGATGGGCAATCAGATCAATGCCGAGCTTTCCTCCAAGAGCAGGATCATTGAGGGTACGGCCGAATCCCGCCGCCTGGAAAACATCGGGCAAAGGGTGGCCCGGGTCAGTGACCGGCAGGACATCCAATACCATTTCCACCTGATCGAAGACGAAGATATCAATGCCTTTACGGTACCCGGCGGGCACATCTATTTCTATACCGGACTGTTCCGTAAGATGGAACGCGACGACCAGATCGCGGCCGTCCTGGCCCACGAGATCGGGCATAATGCGGGTAAGCATACGGTCAAGAAATTCCAGGGAGCGCTGGGCTACGACATGATGCGCAACCTTGTGCTGGGCGTATTGGAGTTGAGGGCGCCGGGTAGCGGTGATATCGCCGGCATAGGCGCGGATGGGCTGATGGGGCTGGCCATGAGCGGCTACAGCAGACATGATGAGTATGAGGCCGACCGGTTAGGAATTAAATATCTATATTTGGCGGGCTATGATTTAAGTGCTATGATACAGGTGTTTTACGTGCTCCAACAGAACGATAAGAAGGGCGGTCCGCCGCTGATCTTGCGTACGCATCCGTTCGTTAAGGACCGTATTACGGCAGCCCAAAAAGAAATTGAAGCCATAAAAGCTAAATACTAAAGGACTATGAAAAAAGAACTCGTCTATCTGGAACAAGCGCTGGTCGAATCCAAGGAAATATTCAAGGTTGTTTTCGAGAATTCCCCGACCGCGATCACTGTTACCGACCGGGATGAGCGCATCACGGCCTGGAATCCCATGGCTGAGAAGATGCTGGGCATGACCCGTAAGGAACTGTTCAACAAACCCGTCAAAGACCTCTATCCTGCTGAAGAATGGACGCGCATGCGTGCGCTCAACATTCGCAAGACCGGGATGCTTTCCGATATCGCCACCTGTGTCATCTGCAAGGACGGCACCAAACTCGCGGTCAATGCGTCCATCTCCGTCTTGAAGGACAAGAACGGCCAGATCATGGGCGCCATCGGCATCCTGCATGACATGTCCCGCCAGAAAAGCGTGGAAGAAGAATTGTTGCAGGCCAAGCTGGTGGCTGAAGAGGCCAATACCGCCAAGAGCGTGTTCCTGGCCAAGATGTCCCATGAAGTGCGCACCCCCATGAATGCCGTCATCGGCATGCTGGATCTGACCCTCGATACCGAACTTAATGAAGAGCAGCGCGACAATTTGAAGGTCGCGAAGGACTCTGCGGATAATCTTCTCAGCCTTATCAATGACATCCTTGACCTTTCCCGTGCGGAAGCCGGCAAGGTCGTGATCGAAGAGGTCGAGGTCAATGTCGTTGATATCGTCAAGAACGTCTGCAAGGGGCTTGCTGTCCTTGCCCGCAATAAAGGCATTGATGTGGTGTGGGAGATCGATGCCCGCATTCCCAGGCTCATGATCGGTGACCCGGTGCGCCTGCGCCAGGTGCTCATCAATATCGTCAGCAATGCGGTCAAGTTCACCCATAAGGGCAAGGTGCAGGTCAATGTCAAGATGGAGTCCCTGAGTGATAAGGATTGTATTGTTATTTTTGAGGTCATTGACCAGGGTATCGGTATCCCCAAAAAGAATGTGGCCAATATTTTCGATGTTTTTACGGACGCGCACAATACCACCGCACGCCGTTATGGCGGCACCGGTTTGGGCTTGGCCATTTGCAAGAAGCTGACGGAAATGATGCGCGGCAGCCTGACGGTCGACAGCGTCGAGGGACAGGGAAGCACGTTTACCTTCAAGATCATTTTCACCGTGCGCCCGGGCCTGCTGCTCAAGCATTCCGGCAGCGGATCCAAGGTCGAAGTCACCGATGCCCTGCCCGAAGAGGTCAAGAATCTGCGTATCCTGCTGGCCGAGGACAACATGGTCAACCAGCGCATTGCGGTCAAGACCTTGGAACGTTTCGGATGGAAGGTCACCGCGGTCGCCAACGGGCAGGAAGTGCTGGATATCCTGACCAAGGAATCATTCGACGTCATCCTCATGGACGACCAAATGCCCATCCTGACGGGCGTGGAAGCGACCCAGGTTTTACGCCGGGAGGAAAAGCAGACCGGCATGCATGTGCCCATCATCGCCATGACCGCCAATGCCATGGCCGGCGATAGGGAGAGGTATCTGGCCACGGGCATGGATGGATACGTATCCAAACCCATCGACCGCAGCGCTTTGTACAATGAGATCGTCACCCTGGTGACGCAACGCTTGAAACATTAATCTTAAGGAAAATACAATGAGCGAAATTATCGATTTACCTGATGTCTTGGAGCGCGTGCAGGATGACAAAGAGCTGTTGCTGGAACTGTTGGATATCTTCCAGGAAGATTTCGTGAACAAACGCAAGGCCCTCGGTGAAGCCATCACCAGCAGCAATATCGTGAAGATCAAGGAAGTGGCACACTCTATGAAGGGTTCCTCAGGAAATATCTCCGCCAAGCCTATGCATGCGGCTTGCCTGCAGCTGGAACAATTGGCCAAGTCCAACACCACGGCCGGCATGGAAGACCTGGTCAAGACCATCGACGTCCAGTTCGAACAGGTCAAGGTCTTCGCTGCCAAATTGAAAAAGGAGTGGGGCGGGGGATGATCGCTGCTGTATCCCTTGCTTGCATTTCCCTTCTTGTTTTTGCGAATACACTGAACCATCCGTTCGTCCATGATGAGATCGTCTTCATCGTGCAAAACCACTCCATTGCCCGCTGGGACGACCTGGCGCGGCTCTTCCTGGGCGGGCATGATCCTGCCGCCCCCGGCATCAATACCTATTACCGTCCACTCTTGGAGATCGTTTATAAGTTGGAATATGCCCTCTGGGGGTTGAATCCCTGGGGATGGCATTTCTTCAATGCGCTCCTGCATGGCGTGAATGGCGTGCTGGTGTACCGCATGTTAGGGGTCCTTGGGTTTGGTGGGCTCCTGCCCTGGACCGCGGCGTTATTGTTCACGGTCCATCCCGTGCAAACGGAATCCGTGGCCTGTGTGGCGGGGGTCTCCAATCTTGTGATGGCCTTCTTTGTTCTTTCGTCGCTGATATTCTATCTCAAAGACAAATTCATTTTGGCCGTGCTGTGCCTGCTGGCCGGGCTCCTGGCGAAGGAGCAGGCAGTGATGGCCGTGCCCTTGATCGTTCTTGTGGATTGGTACCGCGGCCGCAAGCCGTATGCAGCATGGGCCATATCGATCCTCGGCATAGGGCTTTTCTTGGTCGGGCGTCAGGCATTGACCGGCGCGCACGTACTTTCGGACATCCTGGCATCAACGGGTGAATTAAAATTACGCGTGGCTGCGATTGGCGAAACCCTGATGAACTATGTGCGGATCATTTTCATCCCCAATGATCTGCACTATTACCGTTCGACCGATATATTGGCCGCCAATTCTTGGTGGTGGGTCATGGTACTGGCCATCGGTGCCGCGGTTGTTAAGTCTGACAGGGCGGTGCGTTTTGGTTCCCTGTGGTTTGTGTTGGCGCTCCTGCCTGTGTTGAATATTGTGCCGCTCATCAATGAATATTCCTTGATCCTGACCGCCGAACATTTCCTGTATCTTCCCCTGGCTGGCATCGCGATCGTTTTCTGCACCATCGGTGCAAAATTCCCCGTTGCCTCAAAGACGAGACGGAACATCCTCATCCTGACGGTGGCCATACTTGCCGCGTTGACGTTAAAACAGAATAAGTTCTGGAAAAGCGAGACCATCCTCTTCGAGCGCACCATGGCCTATGAGCCGTCCTTCGGCCGCGGGCATTTGCTCCTGGCAAAGGCCTATTATTTTGAGGGGAGCTATGCCCAGGCCGAGGAACATTTTGCCCAGGCCTATAACATCATGAATGGTTACGCCCATAAAGCGTATGGCGAAGGCCCCAGGCGTTTTTACCTGGGATTCGTGAAAGGCATACTCTTCGATTGGGCCCATGCCCTGGAATCAAGGGGGTTTTTGGCCCAGGCTGCGGCCAAATATGAAGAGGCCATCATGATCGATCCCCAGGACCCCGTTTTAAGGAACAATCTGCAGGTCCTCCGCATGAAGATAAGATAGATTTTATTCCGTTTCTGTGTTACTTTTGAACTATGTTTTGGATCATCATGGCAGGTTTTGCAGTACTCATGGCGATCGCCATCATCATTTACATGATGCCGTCGGAGTCCTCCAAACCGAAGAAAAAGAAAAAAGAACCCGTTCCCGCATCGCAGGAACAGCTGCGCCTTGTCCCTGAAAAGGACTGGAAGGCCATTGCCGAGCGTTGGGAAAAGAACAACAATGCGCTTTTGGGCGACCTTGAGAAATTGAAGATGCAGGAGAAGAAACTGCTCAAGGACGCCGAAGAGACCAAGGGCAAATATAAAGAGATCGTCGATAAATTGGCGCTGGAAAAAAGCTGGCGCGAAAAAGAACAGGTGAACCTGGATAAATCCAAGGGGCATGAGAAAGACCTTAAGGAACAGATCATACGCACCGAGAAAGACCTGGAGCGCGAACATTCCGAGCGCCTACGCCTGGAGCGTGAGGGCCAAGAATTGAAGATCAAGCACGATGGTGCGGTCGAAGAACGGCGCACCTTGTCCACCAAGGCTGCTAGCCTGGAAACGACGCTCACCGCCGCGCAAAAAGAGATCAAGGAATTGAAAGTCACGAATGCCCAGCTCAAGGAAAAGCGCGAGGACATCCAGTGGGTGGCCAAAAGCGCCTACGATGAGCTTAAGACCGAACTGGAGCGTCTGAAAAAGACCAATGGCGCGTGAACCATTCTCCAAACGCACGGCCTGGGACAGGCAAAGCAATGCCCTCAATGCCATATTGGAAGAATTGAAGGCACAGCCTGTTGATATTGTTGACCTGACTGAAAGCAATCCCACCCGCTGCGGTTTTGATTATCCCCAAGCAATTACACAAGTCCTCTCTGATCCCCGGAACCTGGACTATGTTCCCGATTCCCGCGGCATGATGCAGGCCCGCAAGGCCGTCGGTGAATTTACCGCTTTTGATCCGTCCCGCATCATCCTGACGGCCAGCACATCGGAATCCTATTCATTCCTGTTCCGCCTTTTACTGGATCCCGGCGACAAGGTCCTGGTCCCCAAGCCCAGTTATCCTTTGTTCCAGTTCCTGCTGGAGCTCAATGATGCGGAGTATGAACATTACCCGTTGGTCTATGAGGGAGGCAGTTGGCACATCGATTTTAAAACAATGGAATATCTGGTCGATGCCAGGACAAAGGCCATTGTGCTGGTCAATCCCAATAATCCTACCGGTTCATATTTGAAAGCGGATGAGCTTAAGCTTCTCAATGCCTTCTGCCGTAAGCATGGCCTGGCCATTATCTCCGACGAAGTATTCATGGATTACCGTCTAGAGAAAGGGCCTTTTGTTTCCCTGAAAGATAACCAGGATGTGCTGACCTTTGTGATGGGAGGCTTATCCAAGGCCATGGCCCTGCCGCAGATGAAGCTTGGATGGATACTGGCCAGCGGTCCCAAGGATGTTACCCATGAGGCGCTGGAAAGATTGGAGATCATTGCCGACACCTTCCTGTCCGTGAATACCCCGGTACAAAATGCCCTGAGCTCATGGTTCGCCTGTGCAGGGGACCTGCAGGGCCAGATCATGGACAGGGTCAGGGCCAATCTCAAGATATTGACCGATGCGGGAGTGAAGGTCCTTCCGGTAGAGGGAGGCTGGTATGCCATCTTGGATATGGGGGACATGGACGAAGAGGCGTTTGTCCTGGAAGCCTTGCATAAGCATCATATTTTGGTCCATCCGGGCTTCTTTTTCGACATTCAAGCCCCCGGCCATTTGGTCGTAAGCCTGTTGCCGAGAACGGAGCAATTTGTTAAGATATTAACCGTAATCGGGGACACCCACCGTAACCCTAATTCGTAATTATCGAATTAGGGTTACGGTGGGTGTCCCCAGAAAGCGTCTATGACTAAAAGACCCAACTGGGATGAATATTTCTTGAAACTCGCCATGCTTGCTTCTGAACGGGCCACCTGCCCGCGCATGCACTGCGGCTGTGTGCTTGCCAAGGACAAGAACGTCATCGCGACCGGCTACAACGGGTCCATCCCCGGTGACGGTCATTGTGAGGATGAGGGATGTATCATTGTCGAGAACCACTGCGTGCGCACCGTGCATGCGGAGATGAATGCCTTGATCCAGGCAGCGCGCCGCGGCCACGCGGTTGAAGGCGCCACCGCCTACGTTACCAATATGCCTTGCACCACCTGTGCTAAGGCCCTGATCACCGCCGGGGTCAAGCGGGTGGTGGTTTTTTCTGATTACCATGACACCATGGCCGAGAAATTTTTTGCCAAGGGCAGCGTTGCCATCGAACGCATCGCCATGCCGGATACGCAGATCGTCTATGAGTTGAAAAAATATTCTTCCGCGAGGTAATGATGGGCCCGATCAAGGTGCTGTTGGCTGATGATGAAGAGGGGATACTCGAGATCATGGCCCGCAAGGTGGCCAGCCAGGGATATACCGTTGTCACTGCCGTGAATGGGGAAGAAGCCTGGAGCAAGATCGTTTCTGAGAATCCCGATGTCGTCGTCCTCGACATCACCATGCCCCGCATGGACGGACTGGAAGTGCTCAAGAAATTGCGCGCCGAGCCGCCGTCGAAGAAGTGGCAGCCGGTGATCCTTGTTTCCGCCTTGGACGAGACCAAGGATGTTGAGCAAGGCTTGGGTCTTCAGGCCGACCATTATTTGACCAAACCTTGCCGTATCGAAGACGTCATCAAGGCCATACGTCTGATGGTCGCCTTGATCCCCATGCGCAATCCATGAAAGCCCTGCCCAAGTTCATGACCACAACACTTATTATTGTCCTTGTCATTGCCGCCGGGGTCTTTGCCCTGGTGCGTTACCTGGAGACCACGGCCGTGTTCTTTCCGGGCAAGGAAATGACGCTGTTCCCCTCACATATGAAGCTGCCGTATGAGGACCTTTATCTGGATACGGCCGACGGCGTTCGCATCAATGCGTGGTTCCTTAAAAACCCTGCAGCTAAGTCCACCGTCATTTTCTCCCATGGCAATGCCGGGACCATGAGCGATCGTTTGATGAAGGTGAAATTCTTTTATGATCTGGGGCTCAATGTCCTCATCTTTGATTACCGTGGTTACGGCGCCAGCAAGGGCAATCCGACGGAGCAGGGTATCTATCTTGACGCTCAGGCTGCCTATGACTATCTCAAAGGCCGCGATGATGTGGATATGAATAAGATCATCCTGTATGGGGCGTCCTTGGGCGGCATCGTGGCGGTGGACCTGGCCGTCAAACGCCCTGCGGCCCTGCTCATCGTGGATTCTTCCATCACCTCCGCCCGTGAGGCGGCCCAATTGTTCTATCCTTATTTGCCGTCCATCCTGATGCGCATCAAATTCGATTCTTTGTCCAAGGTCAAGGGTCTCACCATGCCCAAATTGTTCATCCATAGCCCTGAGGACCGGGTTGTGCCGTATGCGATGGGCCAACGCCTCTTTGAAGCTGCGGCTGAACCCAAGGAGTTCATCACCTCCAGCGGCGGCCATAACGAAGTGCATATCGTCAGCGACCACAGGACCGGTGCGGCGTTCAAGAAATACCTGCAATCCCAGGGGCTCTTATGAGTGATAAATTTCTGCGCACGTCGGGAACAGATATTGTGGATGGCAATGGCCGTAAGGTGATGCTCAAGGGCGTCAATTTCGGCGGATGGCTCATGATGGAAGCCTACTTCATGCATGCGCCCAACACACCGGAACAGCTGATGAAGAAGCAGTTCGCCAAGGCGTTGGGCATCCGGGCATTGGCCGACCTGCAGGAAAATTTCCTCGGTAACTTCATCACCGAGAGTGACATGCGCCAGGTGGCGGAATGGGGTTTCAATTGCGTGCGCCTGCCGTTCAATTACCGTAATATCACCGTGCATG
Source organism: Candidatus Omnitrophota bacterium (assembly GCA_043775535.1). Lineage (GTDB taxonomy): Bacteria > Omnitrophota > Gorgyraeia > Zapsychrales > Fredricksoniimonadaceae > JACQQW01. The sequence continues at coordinate 2,054 of JAYVSG010000076.1, read as the reverse complement.
GAACTGATTATCTCGACATGGCCGTGCAATGGGCTAATAAATACAATGTCTATTTGATCCTGGACCTGCATGCCGCACCTGGTGCACAGAACCACGATTGGCATTCGGACAGCCTGGGCCAGGCTGAACTTTGGACCAAGAGGTCCAATCGCGCCCAGACCTATGCGCTGTGGGAAAAGATCGCCGACCGCTATAAGGATGAGCCCATGGTCGCAGGCTACGACCTGCTCAATGAGTCTGTCACCGCCGATGTGGGCACCTTGAACGAATTCTACCGCAAATTGGTCAGGGTCATCCGCCTGTCGGATAAGAAACATATCCTTTTTATCGAGGGCAACCGCTGGTCTCAGGACCTGACCGTGCTTGATGATCTTAAGGACGACAACTGGGCGTACAGCATCCATTTTTACGAACCGCTCGATTTCACGTTCAATTTTGTGCCGCATTTGCGCTATCCGTTGAAGTCAGCTGCAGGGGATTGGGACAAGGGGACGACGGCACGACGGCTTGAAGAATACCGTAAATTTGCCGAAGAGCGCGGCCGTCCCGTGCATGTGGGGGAATTTGGTGTGCATTACCGCGAAGGCCTGTATAAGGAAGACCGTTACGTTAAGGACACGGTCAAATGCTTCAATGATCATGGCTTCCATTGGAATTACTGGACCTATAAGGCGGTCAAACATTACATGTTTCCCGATGGGATATTCAGTTATTACCCGAATCCCGCATGGGTGCATCGTCCAGGGCCGGTGACGGGCTGGAACCGTTGGAAGGACCTATGGGTCGAACACCGTGCGGCCATGACCGCGTCCTGGCGCACAGAGAATTTTACCCTTAACGAAAAAATATTGGCGGCATTGAAATGATCATCACAAGCGTACAAAATCCAATGGTCAAACAGGTCATGGACCTGCGTGAGCCCAAGGCCCGTAAAGCCCAGGGCCTGACCCTGATCGACGGTGCCCGTGAGGTCGAACGGGCCATGAAGGCAGGCGTCAAGGTCGAGAAGATATTCTTTTGCGCCAAGCTCGTCGGCAACATCAATATCAAGGGTGTGCAGACCATTGAGGTCAATGACAAGGTCTTCGAGAAGCTCGCCTATGGCCAGCGGCTGGATGGGATGATCGCGGTGGCTGCGGTCAAGCGCCTGCACTTTGCAGACTTGAAGCTTTCCGCCACTCCATTGGTCGTTGTCATTGAATCGGTTGAGAAGCCGGGTAATCTGGGCGCCATCCTGCGTACCTGTGATGGGGCGGGAGTGGAAGCCCTGCTCATCTGCGATCCCAAGACCGATCTGTATAATCCGAATGTCATCCGTGCGAGCATCGGCACGGTGTTCACTGTTCCTTTTGCCGTCGGCACCAATGAAGATGTGGCCAGCTTCCTGAAAAAGAAGAACATCAAGACGCTCGGCACCTTTGTGGATGGCAAGGATGTATACACCCGTGCCAATCTCAAAGGTCCGCTCGCCATTGTGCTTGGAACCGAGGACGAGGGCTTAAGCCCTTTCTGGAAGAAGAATTGCGATCTGAAGGTCAATATCCCCATGAAGGGCAAGGCAGACTCGCTCAACGTCTCCGTCTCCGCTGCCGTCGTCATCTACGAAGCCCTGCGGCAAAGGTCCTGATGCGTTTACAGGTCTTTTTATCCCATAACGGCGTCTGTTCCCGCCGGGACGCCATGGAGATCATCCAGGCCGGCCGCGTCAAGCTCAACGGCAAGGTAGTCCGTGAACCATCCACACCTGTTGAGGGTGATGAAGACATCCTAGTCGATGGTCAGCCCATCCGCGCCAAACAGTATTCCTATGTGCTGCTGCACAAGCCCGTCGGCTACACCACGACCAAGGACGATCCCTATGCGACTAAGACCGTCATGGACCTTTTGCCTGCCGCGATGCGCCATCTATCGCCGGTCGGAAGGCTGGACCGTGATACCGAAGGCCTGTTGTTATTCTCCAATGACGGCGGTTGGGCCCAGAAATTGACCCATCCTAAATTCCATTTGGACAAGACCTACCAGGCGCGTGTGGCCGGACAGTTGAAGCCGGCAGA
>JAYVSG010000075.1:0-12992 GCA_043775535.1 Candidatus Omnitrophota bacterium | reverse complement strand
TGCTCCCGCTGTTGCAGTCACCCAGCCTGCCACAACGGTCAATGCCCCGGTCGCTGCCACCGTTGACCAGCGCGCCGCCCGTTTCAATGCCTTGGCCGCCAGCCTGAATCCGGATGCCGCGGGCGAAGCGGTCGGCTTGTTCGCCACCTATGAGGATGTGGACTGGAGCCTGGCCAATGTGGTCAACAGCAGCATCGAGATGACCTTTGATTTCGTGAGCGGCACCACGGCGCTCAATTCGACGACCAGCAGCAGTTTGCTCAATGTCACGAGCTTCTACCAATCCTATAAGGCCGCCCGCATGCCGTCGGATCCGGTCCGCGTCGCTGCCCTGCGCTACCTGCTCGCCTTGGAAAATGCCGGTCGTCTGGATCGCGGATGGTTCTTGAACACGCGCCTCTTGAGCCGCAGCAGCGGTATCCTGATGAAGGATCCTAACGAGCAGATGCAGGTCCTGGCCGTTGAGATGATCGCCCGCCTGCACAAGAACTACAATATCTTTACCGACAAGAAGATCAGCGGCTATGAAGTGATCGGCCGCGTGGCTTCTGACCGCGAACATTACGGCGTCTACGCCCGTGCTGCCGCGGTTGAAGCCATGGTCAAGGTCTTGGGCAAGGACGATCGTGCCAGCCGCTTCCTGTCCCTGGTCTTGAAGAATGAGCCCGAGCCTGTGATCTTCAGATTGACCCTGACAGCGGCCGGCTGGATCGACGCCCAGGAAAGAACCGTCATCTTCGGCACCCGCTACAACGCCATGATCACGGCCAATGATGCCGATACCCAGAAGACGCTGGCCAGCTTCCGCTACCTTTTAAGAGGCGCCTTCAAGGATGCCTTGATGCAGTTGGATGAGAAGGCCCGCGAAGAAGCTTTGTACAAGGCCATGAATTTCGCAGCTAACAGCGCTGATAAGGGCGCCCCGTACATCACCCGCGAATACCTGCCGCTGGTGGCCGATGTTTACGGCGTCCGTTATATGGATGTTGCCAACCGTCTTCTGGCCCGTATCGGCTTAAGACAGTTGACCGTCAACACCAAGATCTATGTGCCGATCAGTAGCTTGGTCACGGCTGTCCCGTCCGCTGCTGCGGTCAAGGGCAATGCCGTGGAAATGGCCGCCGCGCTTGTGACCGGCAACAATATCGATGAACGCATCGCCCTGGCCAATGCCTTAGGGGAAAGTAGCGAGTATGTGGTCGCTGAAGAGGCCATGAACAAGGCCTTGGGCAGCACCACCAATCCGCAATTACAGAAGGCGATCGTCTTCAATTTAAGAAAGCTCCGCACCCAGCCGAGACTCGATGTCGGCGAGCAGGATGCCGCCATCGCCCAAGTCCGTACGCTCCTGGCCAATGTGAACGCGACGGTCAAGATCTACGCCATGGATGCTCTGGTCTATATGTTGGGTGAACAGGCCGCTACCGAGATCGGCGCCTTGCGTAACAGCGAAGAGCCTGTGCGCGGCGCCGCTGCGGAAGCCTTGAAGCGCATGGGCAGCTTGGCTGGCATCGACGCAGGCCTCTTCATCGAAGACTTTTCCAAGCTTGCCGTCAACAGCACGGATGTGGATGTGCGCAACTTTAACAGTGCCCGCTTGAATGCAACCTTGGCTGATGCCGTCCGCATCCGCAAGGACAACGCTGATTTCGATACCTTGCTTGATGCCAAGCTCAATGTGTTGAAGGGCAATGATCCGGCATCCTTCCTGCGCTTGAAGTACATGCAATACCGTATCGTCAACCCGCAGGCAGGGGAGGATATGCGTAATGTGGCTTTCTGGAACATCGTTGCCCAGGAATTTATCAACGCCCCGGGCGATGAAGGTGCTTTGAGCCTTCTGAATAATCTGGTGTCCATGCAGGAAGCCCGCAAGGCCTTACTGAACATTAATCCCAACGAGGATCCTCTGCTGATCGCCATCAAGGCCCGTTTGGATCGCCGTAATGACCGCGACACCGTGAAGGTCTTCTTTGACAAGCTTTTCGCCCAGAAGAATGATTTCTACTTTGATGCTGTTGAAGCCTACCTGCCGCAGATGGATGCCGACGTCAAGGCCCATGTCATGGGTAATGTGGAATTCGTGGCCTGGCTGGCTTCGCAGAACCGCGGTGTGGAAATGATCTTTGATCAGACCGTGGATGTATTCGGCAAGATCGGCCCGACGGGCGTCGGCGCAGACAGATTCACGACCCGCTTCAATGATGCGGTGACCGCCGTCCGCGCCCTGCCGGAAGCCAAGCAGGAAGCAGCACTGGCCCGCCTGAGTGTCCTTGATGGATTGAAGCTTCAGGCCGGTGAATTGAATGCCGCTGCTGTCTTGCGCGATGTCCGTACTGGGGTCAATGACCTGTCCGTCGCCAAGAACTTTGTGCTGGCCTTCAAGGCCCGCTTCGAGAATGACACGCAATCCCTGGCCCAGCTCGCCATCCAGTCCAAGCTGCCTACATCCATTGAATCGATGCTCTTCGAGATCGCGGCCAATGCCGGTGATGACAAGGTCAGAAAAGATGCAGCCGCAGCCATCAAGACCATCCGTCAGGACGCAGGGCATATCAAGGTCCGGTTGACCGATGCCGGCATCACAAAGATCTTTGAAGGTATTGATGACAATACGAATGCCCTGGATGTCCGCACCGCTCTCGTGGAAGCCCTGGGTTCTGCTGCCGACGAGCAAGGCCGTATCGTCCGCGGGCTTATCCGCAGCTTGTCGATGTACAAGCAACAGCACGCCGGCTGGAACAGCAATGCCAAGGAAGCGGCCAATTATTTCAAGTTTGCTCGCGCTGTCAAGAATGCCTTCACCGCCGCGAATATGGATGTGGTCCTGCAGGAAATGAACAAGCAAAGGGATGAGCAGAACCAGGTCGATCTGGCGTTGGCTGCCATCCTCAATGAAGGCAGCAAGGACAAGTACCTCGAGTTCATCAATGCCGGCTGGTATTCGATCAAGACAAGGGATAAATATAAGAACGCCGGTGATGCTGCTCAATACAATGACAGCCTCTTGTCCTACACGGAAGTGATCAGCGGTGTCACACGCAATCATGAGGAATTCAGCCGTAATGCATGGGCTTCGTTCATCCGTACCAAGTATGGCCCGATGTTCAACATCAATGCCGGCAGCCCGAATGTACTGACGCTGGATAAGCTTGAAATGATGTTCACCGCCGCTCCGGCGCGGCAGGCTGCTGCCGCCCGGGAATTCTATTCCAGCACGGATGCCGTAGCCTCGATCGCCCTGGGGGATATTCTGGTCGCTGCTGGGAATGTCATGGATGAAGAGACGGTCAACCGCATCCTTTGGTCCATGGGCAATTACCAGGTCAAGGAAACGGCGAAGAAGGGGAACATCGGTTACAGTGATCTGATGGCCAATAAGGTCGCAGAATATGCAGAGCATGCGGCTGAACCGCTGACCAAGGTGTTGGCCCTGCGCGTGCTGGCCGCATCCAATTCACCGGCGGCCGTCAAGACCTTCAATGAGATATATGCCCGCCTCATGGCCGCGGATGTTAAGACCGCCCCGGTCGTGCGTACGGCCTTGCCGATCCTGGCCCGCGATATGCATGTCCGCACCCATGCGTACGGTTTGGCGGATAATATTGTACGTTCCATCGCAGAGGCCAAGGATATGCAGCCGGCCGCGCTCAATAAATATATCAATTACCGCAAGTATGACGCGTCGGGTGCCGCCGCGGCGCAAGCTGCTCTTGCCATCGGTCCTGACATGGCCCCGGCCATGATGAAGTGGGCCCAGAATAATGCGGAAGAAGATGCCGCGCGCGGTTATGCCGTTATTGTGGGACGTTTCCGTGATGTGCTCGCAGACATCGATGCCGCACAGGGTACGGATACCGTGGCCAAGTTAGATACATATATGCAGGAATTGGGCGCTGGTGAGAATCGTGTCGTTACCGATACGGACTATAGGGCAGCGGTCAAAGAATATTATTTCGCCCGGAATACGGCCTTCTATGCGGTCTTTGTCCTGGGCATATTGATCTTGAGGATGTTCGCCTGGGGGGCAAGACGTTTGGTATTGAGCAAGGGCAGCAAGGCAGACCGGATCGTTAAGACCGTATCGTCTGTCTTGATCAGGACCGTTCTTGTTGGAGCTACCGGCTTCTATTTCTTCAATGTCCTTTCCAAGGGTTGGTTGGTCGGAGTCGGCATTATGTTCGGTATGGTGGCGGCCGGTTGGGTCGCTTTTGTGGTCATCCGCCGCAAGTTCTTTGGTACACGCACGGCATCAAGCAGCGATTTCGATGAGAGCAGGGTAGACATGTTCCCGCGCCTGCGTGCCAGACTTAAAGAGAATCGCGTCGAATTCTTGAAGTGGCCGACCCGCACTGTGCGTGTGCCACGCAAGGATTCCGGCGCAAAACCTGCTGCCCCTGCTGCTGTGCCCACGTCTTCACCGGCGGTCATTCCGGCCCCGAAGCCTATCGTCCGCAAGGAAAAGAGCGATGTTGCCGATGACGACATTCCTCCGGCGGCCAAGGATGGTCAATGGTGGGCGGTTGAAAAGCCGGCGTCTACACCAAAACCGGAAGACAAGGGCCCGATCGCATTCCAAGGTGAATTGAGCCTGCATGAACGCAACATGATGGGCAATGCCCGTCCGTTCTCCGCCCTGAAGGTCGCCTTTGTGAAGCAATGGCTGAAGGGTGTAGTGCTGGATATCAAGCCTTTGGGCAAGTTCATCTTCGGTGCCGCTGCTGCGCCGTTGGAAGTCTACTTTGTCCCTGTCAAGGGCCGTGCGCCGCCTAATGCGACTATCCAGGGTAACCGTGTTTATGTTTTTGCTGATAATGAACAGATCGTCAACCTGTCGTTGCTGGCCGATATCATCGTCCATGAAGTTGTTGAGAAGGCCTTGGTCGAAAAAGGGGTCGCGGGCAAGGAAGCCCACAACCAAGCCGCTGCTGCCCAGATCCTCGTCCAACAGCAGCTGAACAAGAAGGTCCGTCTCGCTGCCCGCAGCTATTTATTCCCGGCCCTGACCCTGACCGCCGCCGTGACCGCCGCCGTGTTCCATCCGTTGGCAGGCATCATCGCCTTCTTTATTTTCCGCCGCCTTTTGTACGGCACCATTTATGTCCATGAGTTCAGCCACGCCTTGGCCGCAAAATTCTTGGGCGTTAAGGGGCCGGTCTTCAACCGTGCCAATAGGGATCTGAACCTTTCTGCCGCCGACCGCAAGGCTTTGCTGAAGCCGTGGGGAAGGGCCAAGAATTACCCGTATGTGCAGCTGCCCAACGTCACCTCTGAGAAGATGGCCCGCAAGATTCGCCTGGCCGGCGCGGCTACCAGCATTCTCTTGAGCGTCGGTCTTATTGCAGCCTTCTATCCTTTGGCCGGTATCGTGACCTCGGGCATCCTGTTCCCTGCGCTGTATTGGCCCCTGCTCATCGGGTCCGTGGCAACCGCCATGCTGTCCTTTGTGTCCGATCTTGTCTTCCCGTCCCGCGACATTACGTTGTTCGATTGCGGTAATATCGGCCTCTTGGGATATTTTGACAAACAGCTGCTCAAGCAATTGCAGGATGCCGGCGTCATCAATGATATGAAATTGAACGGCGCGATCGCCGATGTGGTGGTGGTCGTGGCTAAGGTCATCAACCCCAAGCGCGGTGAATTGCCCGTCCAGCTTGAGACCGCCATCCGTGAAGAGATCGCCGCAAAGGAACTTTCTGTGGATGCCAAGTTGGAAGCGGCGTTCGCGGTATTGAAGAAGGCCGGCTATATCACCGACTCACGCGGGCGCCAAGCCGCGGGCATGGCGGTCTACCTGCTGCGCAATTTCATCAAGATGCAGGTGCATTACCGTTTCGGCACCACCGGTTCACCGGCGCTGATCGAGACCCATCCGCATATTTGGCTGCCGGAGCGATTGGTCAAGGTCTGGTCCCTGGAGAACGGCAAGTGGGAGTTGACCGAGAAGATGCTGGTCAATATCATCACGCATAACGGCGACTTGGACGATATGGAAGAAGAAGCCAAGAAGCCGCGTTTTGAGAACTGGCGCATCTTCGGTAAGAAATATGACGTCGGTGAGATCGGCCTCTGGCTTGACCGTGTCCTCCATACGGAGAACAAGACCGCAGGTGATTCACCGAAGGTCCCGGGCTTGATCGACCTTTTGTTCACCCAGGGTATGTGGGATGCTTCCGCCCGCCTGGCCTACTATTTTGCGGTCGTGGATACCTTTGAAGAAGTCTTCGGCGGACGTTCACCGGTGAGGGATGCCCCACGCACCGGTTTGTCGAATGAGAACATCGCTTCCTTGGCCGCCATCTTGGAGAACGCTTTTAATGCCGTACGCCAGGACCTTGTTTCCGGCGCCTATGCCGGCAAACCGATGAATGAGATCTTTAACGGTGCGGCCACCGATTCCCGTCAGGCAGATAAATTGAACAGCTTTATACAGGCTGTGGTCCGGGAACTTGGGTCTCATCCTTTGGCCCAGAAATGGCCGGAACAGAAACGCAAGGACTTTGCTAGGGTTGCTGTGGAAGTGTTCTTTGTCAACGACCTGAACATGGCGGTCAAGAAATTCATGGCCCGTGCCGGCGGTTCCTTTGGGCTCATCATCACGTCCTCCTTGAAGGAAGACGGCATTGTGATGGCTGCGCGCGGCCAGCCGTTGACCCTGGCCGTCGGCCCCAACCGCCTGGTCATGTGGGCTTCCGAACGCAAGGCCGTACAGGTCAAGATGGCCGAAGGCATTGAATTGTTCACCGACCGCATCATCCTTGACCAGGCGGGTGAGATCATGGAAGTTTCAGTGCGCGACCGCATCTACCTGCGCTCTTATAAGGAAAAAGCCTACGGCATCGTGAAGAAGTCCGACCTGCGCGGCGTCGATCCCGAGAACACTGTTGATATCTTTGAGCAATTGATCCAGGAAGGGTTCCTGAAGAAGATCTCGTCTGAAGAAGGCCGTTTGAACCAGGACATGGAAGATGATAATCAGCGGATCGCCCTGGAGAAGCTGTTCCCCGACCATTGGAAGGGGATCCTGCCTGTCCTGCACAATGTCCGTCATGCAGGCAACGAATTGACCCAGGAAGAGATCACGGCACGCTTTGAGCCGCTGCAGAACAATTCCAAGATCCCGGCGATCCCGGACCTGGTGGCTGACCCCATTGAGCGTGATATACGCCAGATCCCGGTCGCCATCCGCAATAATCAGCTGGGCTGGGCCAGGACGGAAGCGGACATTGTGAACATATTCAAGAGGGAAGGCATCGATTTCTATGCCATGCCGGAACACACCCGCAAGAGTTTGCTCAAGACCCAGGACATCGGTGCGATCAACCGCGAAGCCGGCCTTGAGTTCTCCCGTAAATTGATGGCCATCGCCATCAAGCGCAGGATCCGGGCCATGAGCTCTTTCGGCAATATGCCGAACAACCTCTATAAGCTTGCCAAACAAATGTCCCAGAAGATGGTCGAGGACATGAGCGGGGCCATGGCCGCTTCCTTCCCGGAATTCGGCGTGGATCGTGCCAATGCCGCCGGACCGGTGATCCGAGGTGAAGGGCTTGCCTTTATTGCCCACATCCTCGAATCCGCCCTTGACCGCACCTATGAGTGGCACCGCATCGACCTGATGATGCACTCGATCGCGGAACGGTATTCCCATATGCTGGTCGAGAAACCGGAGACCACCTTCCCGGAAGTGGCGGACCTGTTGACCGGCATCCTGGATTCCCAGATCGAGAACAAGATCACCGGCGCACTGCATGCGGCTGAAGCCAATGTCAGCGATTTCATCAATTCGAACAAGGAAGACTTGAGCCTCTCTATAAAGGCCCTGGTTGCGGCCAATGGCAAGCCGGTGGACATCAAGGCCTACAAGGCATTCGTCAATAAATTCATCGCCGCTGAGATAGACCGGATCACGCAAAGACTGGAAGCCCAGGGCATCAGCCGTGAGCAGGAAAGCACCAAAAAGTCGAGCGCCTACCTTGATCCGGCGCATTGGAAAGACGTTGTCCTGCTCGGCGTTGAGAACAGTCTTTGGGTCGGCCATCCGTTCATCAGCGACCTGAAGCGCATGTTCCCGGAACTGGTGGTCGAAGTCATGTCGCCCAATGTCATCCTCAACAATTGGGACAGGCTGCACAAATTCGGTATCAATGAACAGACCATCATCCTGTCCTTGACCCAAAGCGGGCAGACCTTCCCGACCTACAATGCATCGGCGAAGCTGGATGATTCATTCAACGATGAAGCCAAGGGCCTGGAAAAGATCGACAGGGTGCCGTTCCGCCTGGGCCAGGTCTTTATCATGACCGGTGAATTGGACACGGAATTGGCCTCCCGCCTGGGCCAGAAATTCAATCCGCAATCGCCGGTGATGAACCGCATCTTTACGACCTTTGTGGGCTTGAGCGGGTATCGCATGGCGGAAGCGTCCACGGTCACCGTGGTTGCCGCGCATACGGCGCTGACCGAATTGTTGTTCTTCACCGCGGAAACCATGATGGAGAAATTCCCGAACCGTGAAGCTTTGTCCATGGCGATGACCCGCAAGGACCTGGAGATCAAGCGCCAGGAGAGCGTGCGTTTCCTGTCCGATGTTGAGAAGATCATCGGCTGGGACCGCCGCGGCAAACCGATCAAGCCGTCCCTGCTGCACAATGACATTGTCCAAAAGGCCGAACGCTGGAAATGGCGCTTCCTGGAAGTGCCGTTCATCAACCGCGTCCAGTACCATTACCTGTTCTGGACCGTTGCCGTGTTCCACGGTGGGGCTGCCGGACTCCTGTTCGTTGCGCTGCAAGCCATCTTCCACGTGCAGCTGGTCTGGCCCATCTTTGTCGTCTTGAACATCATCCTTGGCCTGGTCGACTGGGCGATTTACCAGTTCATCCACGCCGCAGGCATTTACCTGCTGCGCTGGTTCCAGAAACGCCCGTTGTGGATGAGGATCGGCCCGCCGACCATTGTTATTGCGGACACGAACAATGCCTACCTGCGCATCAGCAGCATCCTGCGCAATTTCGTTGCCAAGGAATTCTCATTGGCATACGGCTTCGTGGACCCGGCCGTCTTTGCATCTGATGCCCAGGATGAGCTCGTGCATGTGCACACCCAGGACGTTGACCGCGGAACCTTTGTCTATATCGGCCGTCCGGATGGGCGCGTTCCTTCACAGGCGCGCTTGGAGAAATCGGTCAAGAAGAGCGCCCAACAGGTTTTGGGGATCGAAGATGAGGTCGACTTCGGGGAAATACACCCGAGACTGGCGTTCTTGAAGAATATCCTCAAGATCAAGGGCGGCCCGGATGTGATCGTCACCGGAGCTACCATCACGGATGACCGCAAGATGGCCAACGTTGAGATCGCCACCCAGGATAATGCCAGGAGGGAATTCCCGAAGCAGTCCGATGTGTCGGAGGAATTATATGAATCCCGTTTCGACTCCATGCTGCGCCTGGTCGCCGGCTACGTGTTCTTTGACCATATTGCCAAGGGCGTGTCCCAATCCGACCTGATGAATCCTTTGAGGAAGTGGGACCGTTCCCGTTCCAAGAGCGGGACCAATATCGCCACCACCCAGGCCCCGGCATCAGCCGCCTCGCTGCTGACACATAAGGTCGAGAAGGTGGACCGGATGAATTATCCGGCCAGGATGAAGGTACAGTACATGCAGGGGATAGAGGGTCCGATGCGTCCGGCGAATGAGGGTGAGATCGCCTATATCATGGAGCATGGTTTCGATGACATCACAAAGCGCGGGCTTCGGATGATGGGCTTTGATCCCAAGACGATGATGTTCATTGACCCGTCTTCGGAATCCCCGGCACGTACCGAGTGGATCCGTGGCCGCCGCACCGGCTGGCTGTACCTGCATCCGCGTATATTCGACATGGACCGGCAGCTGGTGTTCCAGATCCTCAATTACCATGAAGCGAACCACATGCAGCATTCGTACCTGTACAACAATGCGGCTGAGAATGAAGCGGCGCAGCGCGGCGGTACGGTCAGGTTGCTGCACCGGGATGGTTTAAGGGAAGAGCATATCCGCTTACTTAAGCAGGACCGTTTCATTGAGGCAGAACCCGTCTGGCTGGAACAATTGAGCAAGGTGCCCCACGGCATGAACTACCCGGCGAGGATCAGGTCTGAATTTAGGATGCAAGGCAATGAGCGCCCGGCGAATGAGGGTGAGATCGCCTATATCATGGAGCATGGTTTCGATGACATCACAAAGCGCGGGCTTCGGATGATGGGCTTTGACCCCAAGACCATGATGTTCATTGACCCGTCCATGCAATCCCCGGCTCATACCGAATGGATCCGCGGCCGCCGCACCGGCTGGCTGTACCTGCATCCGCGTATATTCGACATGGACCGGCAGTTGGTGTTCCAGATCTTGAATTACCATGAAGCGAATCACATGCAGCATTCGTACTTGTACAACAATGCGGCTGAGAATGAAGCGGCACAGCGCGGCGGTACGGTCAGGTTATTGCACAGGGATGGCTTAAGGGAAGAACATATCCGCTTGCTTAAGCAGGACCGCTTCATCGAAGCAGAACCGGCCTGGTTGGATCAGTTGAGCAGGATACCGGACGGCATGAACTACCCGGCTATGATCCGGCCTCAGTTCAAGATGACAGGCCCGGTGCGCCCGGCGAATGCGGATGAGATCGAATACATCCTTGAGAACGGTTTGGAACCGTATATTGTCAAAGGCCTCAAGCTCATGCGCTTCAACCCGCAGACGATGATGTTCATCGATCCGTCGATGGAAGCGCCTGCCCGTACCGAATGGATCAAGGGCCGTCCGACGGGCTGGCTGTACCTGCATCCGCGCGTATTCGAGATGGACCGGCAGCTGCTTCTGCAGATATTGAGCTACCATGAAGCCAACCACATGATGAATTCGTACCTGTACAACAATGCCGCCGAGAATGAGGCCATGCAGCGCAGCGGCACGGTCAGGCAATTGGAAGAGTTAGGCTTAAGGGAAGAACACATCCAGCTTTTGGCCGCGGATCCTTTCTTTGATGTGGAACCCGCCTGGCTGGAACAGCTGGGCCAAATGCCTGCAGGTGTGAACTCTCCGGTAAAGGCCTTAAAGCAGAGCCATGCTGCCTTGATCCAGAAGATATTGGACCAGGCAGGCATCTTCCAACACCATAAGCCTGAGGGTTACCGCAAGGTCGTCGATATATTCGTGGGCAAGAAATGGTATGAGGCCTTGTATGAGTATTACAAAGAACAGAAGAGCACTGCGGATTTCATCTTTGCCTTCGAAGACGCGTTGCGCGTGATGCTGTATTTCAGCGATGAGGATGTGCGTTGGGGTGCATCCTGGATCATTGCCCAGCCGGAATTCTTGGGGTCGTTCAAATCTAGTTTCAGCGCCCGCTGGTACGAAGGGATATCCGTGTGGGCCATCCTTCATAACATGAACAGGGTCCGTCTCGATGGCGATATTGCACGCTTTGTGAATGGTTTCACCAGCTCGTCCCAAGCGGTCTGGTATATCATGCAGCTCCTGATAACAGCGGACAGTGAGGCAGCAGATTCAGAGATGCACCAGAATGCCGTTAAGTTGCTCAATGCCCATCGGACCGGGATATTGACCGATCATTTGGTCGAGAATTGCCAGCAGGGATTGATCGACTGGAAGAAAAAGAACGGCGTCGAAGGGTTCAAGAAAAATATGGCAGGCCCCAAGGGCTTATTAACGACGGTATTGGGGATGATCACCATGCTTGGAGTATTGGGGTCGTTTGGCACCACTGACCTGCAGGCCCAGACAATGGCAGCAGCCCAGGAATCCTTACAGCCTGCCGCGGCACATGGTTTCACCATGCCGCTCTATGGTTGGATCCTCGGCATCCTGGGCATCATCCTTCTGTCGTTCACCGTGCTTGTGATGACCCTGCGTGCCCGTGCGAAGAGAAAGTTTATGGCAGAGAGGGAAGCGTTCTACGCCCAGAGTCTTGCTTCTGCCGAAGCGATGGGTAAGAAGGAAAAAGAGCATAGGGCCAAGAAGGAGGCCTTGATCAAGGCTTTTGTAGTAGCAGGCTATCGTTTGTTCCCCAGGAAGGACTTTTACGATAATTATGTCGCTGATAATCCGCAAGTTCCGGGACAAGAGGCGGCGCTTAAACGTTTGGTCGCAGTTGATGCAGAGATGAAGAGGAATTTCGGGCTATTCGATCTCTCCGACCACTTTACTTTGACCAGAGGGAATTTCGAAGAGAGTTATTTCTTTGTGGATTTTTATATTGCGGATCTTTTATTGGCGGGCAGGTATGAGGATGCGGAGATCTGGATTGTCGGACAAGCCCAGTCCTTGATGCATTACTTTGACGTGAGATTGATCGCGATGCGCAACTTTTACGGGAGCGACATTAAGACATATCAAACAGAACTGCGTAGGTTCGAAAATATGGTGCCGAATCTTGTGCTCCGCATGGATACATTGCTGAGGCACTATTACAGCATCGGCAGTTTTACCAAGATGCTTAGTTTAAGAGAAAAGCTGAAGGCCTCCTTGCCGAAGCTCGTGCAGGACAGGGTCCCTGACCCGACCGTCCCGCGCGTGAATTCCCCGGCCGTAGTCGGCCTGCTGGCCTTTGGGTCGGGCATTTTGGGTACTCCCTCTTCCTATACATGGATCCCCGGTGCTGCTGCGGCATTGCTGGCGGCAGTGTACGCGGCATGGGCAGCATATCAATGGACCAAGCAACATAAATCCTGGTTGACCCGCGGCCGCGGCACGGTGTTCAGGCATATGCCCACACTGGTATTATTTGCCTTATTATCCCTGACCTCGCTGTCCGCCGCTGAAAAGCCTGCCGCAGACAAACAAGCCATCGCACAAAGGATCAAGGACCTGGAAGTTGCGCTCGCTGCACGTCAGTCTGCTGCGCCGTCTGTTCCAATGACCCCTGCAGCAACAAACGTATCTTCGGTTAAACCCAGAGCAGCTATTGCCCAGCCGCCGGTTACTGTTG
>JAYVSG010000074.1:0-4928 GCA_043775535.1 Candidatus Omnitrophota bacterium | reverse complement strand
TTGCGGCGGTTCTGGTTGACGTCGCGGTAATTGCCGTTGCCCTGTGAAAGATAGGTCGGGGCGAGGGTGAAGAAGTTATAGTCGCGCTCCAGGTCCCCGTGCTTGCGGCTGTACACATTGAAGGAAACCGGACCCTCGGCGGTCTGTAAGGAAATGGGAAGGCCTCCGCGCAGCACATTGTCCAGGAAGTTCTGCCCGCAATAACGGCTGAACTCCGGCGAGGCGCTGTGGGTGAAGCAATGCTCCTTGATCCCGGTGATGATGGCCTTGTTCTCTTCCGCCTTGGCCGTGACATAGCCGGGCTTGACCGCCTTCCTGACCACACTGTTCAATTCAGGCAGGTCGTGCACAAAACCCGCCAGTGCTGCAAAGTTCTTGGACTTGCCGGGCTTGAGGGTGAATTTCACATGCGCCATGGCACTCGGCATACGGTTGGATGTCTGTTGTTTGGCAGGCACGGCGAAAGGCTTGTCCTGATAGAAATTCTCAGGGACCAAAAGGTCATTGGCATAACCGAAGACGCAGGCAGATTCGACGATCGGTTCCAACAAGACTCCGGTCTTTTCATCAAAGGCAAAATAGAAATTACCTTCTTCAATATGGGTGACCTGCGGGGTGTCCGCCACCTCCACCTTCAACTGGTAAAAAGGCGCCTTCTTGGAAAGGTTGTGCACCGCAGCCCATGCCTCGACGGTGCGGGACATATTCTTGCTCAACCAATCCTTGAGGCCATACGGATTGATGATGGGCAAACCATCAATGCATTCAATGGACATCTCTTTCTTGGAGATATTGGTGATGCTCACCCTGCGCACCAGGGCAGCGTAAGGCTCTTGCGGCAGGGTGAAGTAATTGACCGTGGTCTTGACCCCTAAGGTGCTGTTGACCTCTTCGATGGTGAGGTCGTGGCTGGTGATGACCATGCGCTGGCTCAGCTTATACGGAGAGGCGATCCCATTGGCAAAAGGCTCGTAGAACTTGCGCGACTTGCCCGTGCCCAGCTTCAGGAATGTGCGAAAACCCTGGGTGGATGCCAGGCGATAGGATTTATTGGCCGGCTGGAATTCCAGAATGGCCTTGTCCTTGGACTCTATACCGAACGATGCAATGGCCTGGCCCCG
The DNA here is from genome assembly GCA_043775535.1 of Candidatus Omnitrophota bacterium. Classification (GTDB taxonomy): domain Bacteria; phylum Omnitrophota; class Gorgyraeia; order Zapsychrales; family Fredricksoniimonadaceae; genus JACQQW01. The sequence goes on along the minus strand of JAYVSG010000074.1, from coordinate 3,807 downwards.
GTTGACATAGAACGCCCACATGGGGATGCCATACATACCGGCAACGCCAGGGAAGAAATTGGCGAATGCCTTCGCGTGGTTATAATCCTCAATGATAAAAGCACCATCGCTGTTAAGGCTGTACTGCATATTCTTCCTTTCCACTAATTGACCGTAAGGGGATCCGTCTGGGAGGCCTTATGCCCCTTCTTCTGCTGGCGGAATAAATTGTAATACCCTGATAATTTTGCCCATAAGGTCAGGGCATCATCCCCATCCTTGATGCGGATGCGTTTCAATTCATAAAGATCACGATTGAACCTGTCCTTGCCGCGATTGGTGGTGACGGCGGCCTTATACCCGGACGCTTCCACCATCCCCTTGACCTCATCAGAAAACCCTCCGGATGGGTAGGCAAAATAATCGATCGGATGCCCCAGTTCCCGCTCGATCCTCTTCTTGCTGCCGGCGATCTCGTCCTGTGCCACCGCGGGACTCGCATCAGGCAAATAGATATGGTTACGAGTGTGCGCCCCCACCTTGAAACCATGCGCGTCCATTTCCCTGGCCTGGTCCCAAGTCAAGAACCCCTTTTGCCCAAGCTTGTCCGAGACCACAAAGACCATGGCTTCAAAATGGTATTGTTTAAGCACCGGGAAGGCATTGGTATAATTATCTTCATATCCATCGTCGAACTGGATGACCACCGCATTGCGCGCGAAGGCACGCCCCCTCACCGTCCCATCGATGAGATCATCAAAGGCAATGACATTGTACCCGTGCTTCTTCAAATATTTCATCTGCCAAGCAAAAGCACTGGGAGTGACATTATTGAGCAAACGGCGGTCTTTGACCGGGGAAATGTTATGGTAGGTGATGATGGGGACAACATAGCGGTCGCGCACCCAAAAGGTAAAGGTGAGCAGGAACACCGCAAGGGCGATGCCCAAACCCAATAAATAGTTCCTGAAAGTACGCATGACCCCTTTTATACCCTGGCTAAACGTTCCTTGACCAAGGCGCTGACCGCCTGGCTGTCTGCCTTGCCTGCCACCTTGGCAAGGACATCCTTCATGACCCGGCCCATGTCCTTGACAGACGATGCACCGCTGGACTTGATGACCTCATCCACCACTGCAGCCAGGGCTTCACTCGACATTTCCGCAGGCAGATATTCCTTAAGCAAGCCCATCTCGGACTCTTCCTTAGCTGCCAGTTCGGGCCTTCCGCCACTGGTGAATTGAGCGATCGAATCCTGACGCTGCTTCACCTGCTTCTTGATGACCGCGATCACATCCTCATCCGCCACCTGCTCCACCCGCTTTTCGATCTTCACATCCTTGATCTTGGCACGCAGGAAATTCAAACCTGTGGAACGCAGCGAATCACGAGCCTTCATGGCCGTCACATAATCCTGATTGATCTTTTCTTCTAAAGACATACGTTCCCCCTGTATGGACAGCTTCACTTTTGGTTTTTATATTAACGATTTTGGGACGGGATTTCAACCTTATTGCGCATAAAAAGGAACACCGGAACGCCTGATGGGACCAGGCGATCCGGTGTCAATTCACCCAACCTTGCATTACTTACGGGACGATCTTAACATCGATCGCAAAACTCTTCGCAGGGCCGCCTGCCTTATTGGCCTGACCGTCCTTCACCAGGAAACCATTGTTGCCGTTGATCGTTTCCATGCGGTCTTTTTCCTTCTGGGCCGCGATCTTGGCAAAATAGGCTTCCTGTTTCAAATAACGCATGCGGCTGCTGACCAGCTTGATCTTATTCTGGAACAGGCTGATCAGGGATTTCCCCTCTTCCAAATTGGAGAAATCAGCTTCAAAAGCACGCAATTCTTTCTTCAAACCGGTAAGCTCTTCAGTGGCCTGTGAATTCTTGGCCTTGAGATCATTGATGCGGGCTTCCAGCGCCGGGACATTCTGCAGGTCTTCGGTCTGGATGCCAAGGTCCTGTTTCAACTTGGCATTCTCGGCCTGGGCCGCAGCCAGCATGCCCTGGGTCTCGGACAACATACCCTTGGTCGTCAGCAATTCTGCCGTGACCTGGTCAAGCTGGGCCTGGACTGCTTCAAGCTTGCGGGTGGTTTCCTCAAGCTGCGCCTTGGTGTCCTTGTATTGCTTCACATAGGAACGATAATTGGCGGCCTGGTGGACGGAAGACACGCTGAACAATTCGGTGGTGCGCGCTAAAATGTGGTAGTTCTGGTTATGCAAGGCCATCACATAAACGGTCAAGGCCACCATGACCACGGAAAGGATCACGCCGATGATCTTCTTAAGGCGGTTATTTTGCTCTTTACGGTCGACGGCACCATCCAATTTTTGTTCCTGTTGGTTCAACACTGTCTCTGCCACTTCTTCCCCCTGTTTTTAAGAAATATAGTGATTAACAATATTTGCGTTGGCCGCCTGAGCCAATTCTGTCGTCTTGCGGTCTATCCAGTCGTACAAAGGCGTATCCACCACATCTTTAAGGAATTCAACGCCGCATTGATACCCTTTGCGGCCTTCCGGCATGCGTCTCAACCAGATCAATTTGCCTTTTTTAGCACCAAAAGCCAAAGGTTCGGGCCCGGAAGCATCAATGAACACCGTACCGCGATGCTGCGGATTAAAACTAGCGTCCGTTTGCAGCAAAAGGCCTGATGTGCTTATATTTAGCACCTTTCCCTCACCGATATCATCCGTACCCAGAACGGTCCAGCGGATGTCGGTGATTTCACGGATGCGCATATGGCGGCGATTTTCCAACATAGGCTTAAGTATACCCGGCTAAAGGCCAAAAAACAAGAAAATTCAGCCCTTTCCCTTTTTTCGCCTGTTGAGCAAGATCAGGACCACAATATAGGAAAAGAATCCGCATAAGAACCCCACAATGGTATACCCGATCAGCAGGGGCTTTAAGATGATCCAAACGGAATCATTCAAGAAGGCCTTCCAGGTGAAATGGTCCATAAGGGCGCGGGCCTGGGCCTCTACCTCATGCCAATTGACCCCTAAAATGGCCGCCCCTATCTTAAGGGCGAGCAAAAAAGAGACTAGGCTCAACCAGGTATTGGTCAGGAAACCACCCAAGAGCGTGGCGGCCTTGTTCAAACGGAAAAGATAGGCCACTGCCAGCGCGGCGAATGGGCCGGTGCCTGGAAATATCCCAAGGAATACCCCCACGCCAAAACCCAAGGCAGTGCACTGCGGACTGTCATTGGTCTTGACCTCTGGGTGTATATATTATGCAGGAAATCTTTGAATTTTTGCCACATGGCCGTCTTAGCGGATCATTTGAACCTGAAGTGGACAAAGACACGGCCAAAATTCTTGTCGTCCTTCTCCAGGCGATGGTACAACTGCTTGATGTGTTTTTGTTCCAGGAAACGGATGACGCTTTTCTTGAGCTGGCCGCTGCCCTTGCCCGGGATGATCTCAACGAGCTCGACCCTCTTGGATACGGCCTCATTGATCACGCGGTTAAGCTCCGCATCAATGGCATTGCCCTTGTTGAAAATATCATGGAGGTCGAGTTTGAGCTTGGCCACTTTAGACTCTGATCGGCATGACGACGAACGGGATGCCGTGATTGTACAGGCGTCTCTGCAGGGCAAAGACGGTGTAGTTGTGCAGCCATTTCGTAAAGAAGGTCTCATTCTCGAAAACCACCTGCCCGCCGAAGAAGACCACGCCCGGAAAACGCTTCATGATGTCCAAGCTTATCTTTTCCACCTCACTGATCACGTCGATGCCCGTGGCGGTGATGCTTTCCGCGTAAAAACCTTCCCCTTGCATGTATCCCACGTACCGCTGGTTCTCATTC
>JAYVSG010000073.1:0-4129 GCA_043775535.1 Candidatus Omnitrophota bacterium | reverse complement strand
GCCGGAGGAAATATTTTCTTGGTTAGGGATGCAAAGTATTCCGTTTGAATCGGTTGCGTGGTATGCATCCGCATTCACGGTGCCCAGTACATTTGCCCGGACCCTTCTTGATTCTGAATTCTGTGCCCAAGGGAAGATATATTCCCAGGGCCTGCATAGTATGCTGCCTGTGATCGTGCTGGATCCTAGGCCGGGTGAGACCATCCTCGATCTCTGCGCTGCACCTGGCAGCAAGACCACCCAGATCGCCGCCCATATGGGCAATGAGGGCATGCTGGTTGCCAATGAACCGGTCAAGGGCAGGTTCTATAGGTTGAAAGCGGTCACCGAACTTTTGGGGGCAAAGGTCAAGTTAATGATGAAGGACGGCAGGTTCATGCGCCAGGACAGTCTTTTTGACCGCATCCTGCTCGATGCTCCCTGCAGTTCCGAAGGTCGTTTTATCGACGGCAATGCAAAGAGTATGGGCTATTGGAGTCCCCGCAAGGTCCATGAGATGGCCCACAAGCAAAAAGGGCTTTTGCTCAATGCAGTCCGCCTACTCAAGCCTAAGGGTGTGATGGTCTATGCCACCTGCACCTTTGCTCCTGAGGAAAATGAAGCGGTGCTGGACTGGTTCCTTGAAAAGACCACCGGGGAATTCACGGCCGAGGCCATCCATATGAGCGGTGTCCCATCCTATCCCTGCCTGTCCTCCTGGCAGGACAAGCCCTTTGCAGAGGGCGCCCAACGTGCCTTGCGTGTTTTGCCTGGTGAGCGCACCGAAGGGTTTTTTACGGCAAAATTGATTAAGTCTTGACCGGACGGGGAAATTATATAACAATAAAATTCATGAATATTTTCCGCTGCACAGCGTTTTCTGTTTTCATGTTCTCCGCTGCTGTCTCCGCCCAGGCCCAACAGGTCACTTTTTCGGCCAATGTGGTCCAGATCGTGCTGAACGATGAGCACCGCGAGGGGGTGGATTGGGAGGCGATCGTTTCGGATTTCCATACCCTGCAGTTGAAGAAGGAAGACAATCCCATATGGCTGGACAAGAAGTACAAGATCAATGTGGGCACGGTCTCCGTTGAGGATTATGCCGTACTTTTGGAGGCCTTGGACACCGTCGGACAGGTCAGCCAGTACCCGCAGGCGTCCCTGACCCTTGAGCCCGAGGGCAAGGGGAGCCTCAATGTTGTCCTGGGGGAAGGCAAGGAGCCTGCCAATATACGTTTGGAAGAGGAAATGAGCACGGTCCGCGGGGAGAATGTCCTTCGTTTGGAGCCGTTCATCGGTTTTATACTTAAGGAATCCGGTAAGCCCGTGGCGGTGACGCTCAAGGCCCAGACCGACGTGGTCCTCAAAGACAATGCCACCATTGTGATCGGCGGGATCACCTCCGAGCAGGAGATCACCAAGACACATAAATTCCCGCTCCTGGGCGACCTGCCCTTCCTGGGGTTGGTATTCCGCAGCCAGGGCCGTTTGATGCAAAAGATGGAGACGGTTATTTTCCTCACATCACATATGAATGCTGTTGCTGCGCCCGAGGAGAAGCCATGAGGCTTGTCTTGGGACTGGTCCTGCTGGCATTGCTCGGCGGCTGCGTCGGCCCAAGGGCGGTCGTTACTCCTCCTCAGCAGGGCATTGCCCTGCAGGACATTTGTGCCCGTTACAATGTCAGCTGGACATGGGACGGGGTGACGCAGGTCGTTATCCTCGAATATAGGGGCAACAAGGCCAAGGCCCTGGTCGGTAGCAATGTGGTCCTGCTCGGCAAGGAAAAGATCACTCTGAGCGCGCCCTTACGCCGTGCCAACAGCACCATTTACGTGCCTGAAGATTTCGAAACCAAGGTCCTTGCACCTTTTGGTATTACCCCCGGCGGCTCCATTAAGGCCGATACATCGCGTCTCAAGGTGCGCACCGTGGTCATTGACGCGGGCCATGGCGGCAAGGACCCGGGGGCGGAAGGACATTCCGGCGTTAAGGAAAAAGAGGTCGTGCTCGACATCGCCAAGGATTTGAAAATGCTACTGGAGGAGGCGGGCCTGAAGGTGATCATGACCCGCAGCAGTGATAAATTCATCTCCCTTCCCGAACGCACCGAGATCGCCAGCAAGAGCGACGCGGACCTTTTTGTCAGCATCCATGCGAATTCCAACCCGGCCAAGAAGACCGAGGGCATGGAAGTGTATTACGTGAAGACCAATAATAAGAAAGACTTGGATGAAGAGCAGCGCGACCGCAACGAAAAGATCTTCGCCCGGAAGCTCAACCTGAAATTCTCGCCGGTGTTGACCGACATCATCGGGGACATGATGTACGCCTTCAAGACGGCGGAATCTTCGAAGCTGGCCCGTACCATCGTCGACCAGGGTTCCCGCCATGTGGGAACTCCCAACCGCGGTGCGCGTTCCTGCAGGTTCTTTGTCGTCCGCAATACGCTCATGCCGGCTGTCTTGGTCGAGGTCGGTTTCCTGACCAACCGCCAGGAAGAACGCAAGTTAAACACATCCGCCTACCGGAGAAAGATCGCCGAGGCCGTTGCCCGCAGCGTCATCGATTATGCCACCGATTCCTGAACCCAATGACCCCATCGGTGTATTTGATTCCGGACTTGGCGGCCTGACGGTCGTCAAGCAGCTGATCCAGTTCCTCCCCAATGAGAAGATCGTTTATTTCGGCGATACGGCCCGCGTGCCTTACGGGACCAAGTCTGCCGAGACCATCATCCGTTATTCCAGGCAGATCACCAATGTCCTGCTCAAACACAAGGTCAAGATGGTCGTGGTGGCCTGCAATACTGCTTCCGCCCTGGCCCTCAAGGTGGTGTCGAAGGAATGTCCGGTGCCCATGATCGGGGTCATCGTGCCCGGTGCCCAGAAAGCGGCACGCTCGACAAAAACAGGAAAAATTGGTATCATAGCGACTTCTTCAACGGTCAAAAGCGGGGCCTACGCCGACCGTATCCGTGAGGCGAACCCCCGCATCAAGGTCTTCAGCCAGCCGTGCCCGCTGTTCGTGCCGCTGGTCGAGGAGGGGTGGTTCGACCACCAGGTCACCCATGATGTGGCCAAGCAGTACTTGGCGCCGATCAAGAAGGCGGGTGTTGACGCGCTCATCCTTGGGTGCACGCATTACCCACTGTTGAAGAATGTGCTCCATTCGGTGATGGGGCCCAAGGTCGCCCTGATCGATTCCGCCGAGGAAGTGGCGGCCCAGGTGAGGCAGACCTTGCTGGAAAAAGGATTATTGCGCATCCGCTTGTCGCCCGCCGGGCATGTCTTCCTGGTCAGTGACGAACCGGAGAATTTTAAACGCCTGGCCGGCCGTTTCTTGGGCGGCGGGGTCAAAGATGTAAGGAAATATGATGTTTGAGGTAAAGGTCAGGGACCATATTGCATCCGCCCACACGCTGCACGGCTATGACGGCCCGTGCGCGCACTTGCACGGCCACACCTGGAAGATCGAAGCTACGGTCACCGGGACCGAGCTCGACAAGGTGGGCCTGCTTGTCGACTTCAAGATCTTGAAGAAGAAGCTTAAAGATGTGCTCATGCCCCTGGACCATGTGAATTTGAACGACCTTCCCGCGTTTTCCGGCATCAATCCATCGACGGAGAACCTGGCCCGCCATATCTATCAACAGCTGAAGTCCTCCGTGCTTCCCCTGACGTTGAAACAGGTGGAAGTCTGGGAATCGGATACGGCGAGCATCATCTACTATGAATAAAGCAGTTGTCCTTCTCTCCGGCGGTCTCGACTCGGCGACCACGCTGTATTATGCGCGCGCCAAGGGCTACGACTGCCATTGTCTGGTCTTTGATTACAGCCAGCGGCACAAAAAAGAGATCCTGTCCGCCAAGGCCGTTGCCCGCCTGGCGCATTGCCCTTTTGAAGTGGTGAAGATCGGCCTACCGTGGAAAGGTTCTGCCTTGCTTGATAAGAAGGTGCGGATGCCCCATCACCGCAATCTCGATGCCAAGGACATACCGGTCACCTATGTTCCGGCGAGGAACATCATTTTTCTGAGTTTCGCCGCTTCCTATGCCGAGGCCATCGGTGCCCGCCACATTTTTATCGGTGCCAATGCGGTCGATTATTCCGGTTATCCCGATTGCCGCCCGGATTTCATCAAGGCCTA
>JAYVSG010000072.1:0-1654 GCA_043775535.1 Candidatus Omnitrophota bacterium | reverse complement strand
CGCTTGATGACATGGCGCTCATCCGGAGTAAAGGCGTCCTTGTCCTTCCATTGCTGGATGTCGCGCTGCATGGAAACTTCCGTCGGCATCCAGTGGTTGGCACAGGCATCCAGGTAGAAATGCCATGCCCACTTGTATTTGATGGGAACAAGCTGGTTGACATCGACGGTGCGGCTGTTGAGGATGATCTTTTTATTATCGGCGGAGACGCGCTCGCGCGTCATGCGGATGCCGCCGGTACATGCACTGTCGTTGACGATCTTTGTTTCAGACATAAAACTCCTTGATTATTGGCAAGACTCACAATCCTGGACAGGCTCTGCACTGAGTTTGGGCGCAACGGCAGCAGGCGCATCATCGGTCAAGCGGCCCTTCTCATCACGCTGGCGTGTACCCACCACATTATCATATTTGGTCACATCCAGGGTGCTTTTTTCAATACGGGTCGCGCCCATGGAACGCAGGTAATAGGTGGTCTTCAAACCCTTTTCCCAGGCGTACATATACATGTCGCTGATCTTCTTGCCCGAAGGCTTGGCCTGGTAGAGGTTCAAGGATTCGCCCATGTCGATCCACTTCTGACGGCGGCTGGCGGCCTCGATGATCCACTCGTAATCCACCTCAAAGGCCGTTGCATACTTGGCTTTGAGAACGGACGGGATGCGCTTGATCTCCTGCACGGAACCGTCGAAATACTTGAGATCATCGATCATTTCCTGGTCCCAGATCGACAATTTCTTGAGATCATCGACCAGGTATTCATTGATGACGGTGAATTCACCTGACAGGTTGCTCTTCACGAAAACGTTCTTGTACATGGGCTCGATGGACTGGGTCACACCGGTGATGTTACCGATGGTCGCGGTCGGAGCAATAGCCATGACCAAGCTGTTGCGCATGCCGTGCTGCTTGATGGCCTGACGCACAGGCGACCAATCCATGGAGGCTGAACGGTCCATGTCCAAATAACCGCCGCGCTCCTCTTCGAGCAAAGCGATGGTATCGATAGGCAAAAGGCCGCGATCCCACTTGGAACCCTTATAACTTGAATATGTGCCGTGCTCCTTGGCCAATTCAACGGACGCCAGGATGGCATAATATGAAATAGCTTCCATGCTTTTGTCGGCAAACTCCACCGCTTCCTTGGACGCATAGCTCACGTTCAGGTTATAAAGAGCGTCCTGGAAACCCATGATCCCCAGACCGACGGGACGATGGCGCTGATTGGCAGTCTTCGCTTCCGACGTCGGGTAAAAATTAATGTCGATGACATTGTCCAGCATGCGCACGGCAGCAGTGACAGTCGCCTTCAATTTCTTCAGGTCAAGACCATTGGCCGTGGTATGGATGCCTAAGTTCACGGAACCCAGATTGCAGACCGCAGTCTCTTCGTTGGACGTGTTGAGCAGGATCTCGGTGCACAAATTGGAACTGTGCACAACACCGGCATGATCTTGCGGGGAACGCACGTTTGAAGGGTCCTTCCATGTGATCCACGGATGACCGGTCTCAAAAAGCATGCCCAGCATCTTGCGCCACAATTGCACGGCCGAAAGGGTCTTGAAATTCTTGATCTTGCCGGCCTTGGCCATTTCCTCATATTGCTCGTAACGCGTTTCAAAATTCTTACCGTAAATATGGTGCAGATCTGGGG
>JAYVSG010000071.1:0-18695 GCA_043775535.1 Candidatus Omnitrophota bacterium | reverse complement strand
GGGTTTTCCGTTGAGCCAGGCCCCTTCACCCACGACCCCTGAAAACAATTCCTTGCGGTTGAAATCATAGACCGCCCCTAAGACAGGCTGTTGCAAATGCCAGAGTCCGATCGATACACAGGACAATGGCATTTGCCTGTAATAATTCAAAGTCCCGTCGATGGGGTCGACGATCCACGTATAGGATTTATCCGGGCCGGCAATGGCGCCGCACTCCTCTGAAAGTATGGAGAATGGTGTTTTCTTGGCCAGTGCGCTGACGATCAGTTTCTCGGACCGCTGGTCCATGGCGAGCTTGATGTCGTGTTTTTGGTTCTTATAGACTTTCTTGGACAACGACTTAGACCTGTCCAATAACCCGCCGGCTAGCACTGCTGTCTTGCACGCCAGCGCCAATAATTGTTTGGATCGTTTCTTGTCCATAAAATCTTCTAAGCAAATTTCCTGAAACAAAAATAGGTCCCCATCAAATGGTTCACGATCAAGTGCACGTCTTCCACGGGCCCATATTGCCCCTTTGCCGTGCGCACAACCAGACTGTGGTCACACAAGGGTTCTAAGCTCCCTCCGTCAAAACCCAACAATCCGATGGTGACAGCCTTTTGCGACCTGGCGTATTCAATGGCCTTGATCAGGTTCTTTGAATTACCGCTCGCCGAAATAGCGACCACAACATCGTTCTCTTCCAAAATGCCCTGTAGTTGCGCGGAAAATACGTGCTCATATCCGACATCATTGGCCACCGCCGTCAAAGAAGCCACATTGCCGCTTAAATCATGCACACGCAAACCGCCTCCCCCGTGCCTCTGCGAACCAGCGTGAAGGTCAACCACAAAGTGCCCGCAGGTCGACGCGCTGCCGCCATTGCCGATAAAATATATCCTTTTCTTATTCCGGTAAGCGGCCTCAAATGCCTTCATGATCCCGCCCACGGCAGCATAATCCAGCTGTCCCAATAAAATAGCCAGATTCTCGGCATATGCCTGTGCATATTTCTCTGGAGACTGGTTAGCAGCAAACATTTCTTCCAAAGTTTTCATATTATTGCTCCGCGTTCCTCGTTCATTGATTGCATCTTAGTCCGGATTAGGGATATTCCAAGACTTACGCCAATTCGGATCGGCATAATAGATCCGGTATACCGTACGCATGGTTTCCAAGGCTTCCTTGCTGCCACCTTGTTTGATCCTCTTGTTATTACGGACCGCATTGGCAAAATCAAAGACCTCATCATGCCACGAATTGTCTTCATTGTAACGGATCATTTCTTCATAAGGATCACCGGCATCCTTGTCCTTGGCATGCACAATGGTGATAGTTTCGGCACCATAACTCCTTGTGCTAGACAAAATACCCGAAAGAATGACCGAACCTTTGGTAAGGTTGACCGTCAGATTGAATGAATGCCTCCATTGCGTGGCAGACGAGTGCAGCTGGGCCACGATGCCATCTTTGGTCCGCATCAATGCATATGCATTGTCTTCCACATCGTGATGCCAAAAATCATTGGAGATAAAACTATGGACCTCTGTGAATTCACCCGCAAAAAGACGCATCAGGTCGACCATATGGATACCCTGGTCCAAAAAGATGCCTCCACCTGCCAGTGCGCGCTTTGTTCTCCAATCGGAGTCAAAGCGGATGATCTTAGACTTACCATAAACCCCACGGATATTGAGTATCTTGCCGAATTTGCCGCTGCGGATGAGCTGCAACGCCTCCCGTACGGATTTGTGATAACGGTGGTTGAACCCATACATGAGCTTCTGATGGGGATGCTTCTTTTCACAGGCGATGACACGTTCGATATCAGCAACGTCTTTGCCGGGTGGCTTCTCGCAAAAAACATGCAGCCCTTTTTCCAGACCAGCAATGGTGACATCAGGTGCTAAGTAATTAGGCAAACAAACAAAAAGGACATCCAGTGGTTGCTTAAGGAGTTCCTTATAATTGGCAAAACAGCGGATGGTCTTGAGTTTCACAGATGGATCACTGAATGCCTGGTCACAGACCGCCCGCACCTTCATGTGAGGATGCTCATCGATATACCGGTGGCGGATCTTTCCGACGGTACCATAACCGGCAATGCCGACATTCAGGGTCTTCTTCATGATGCTTTCTGCTGGCTGTCCATGAACCATCCTCTGGCTTGGTCCAGCCCTTCTTTTAGGATCGCCGAATCCACCCTGTATGAAATGAACTGAAACCCACTTTCCGCCAGAGTGGAGATATATTCCTTATCCCGTGCCACGGTACCTGCCACTAACCCATGAGCAACGGCCACTTGCGCGCACTGCGCAAGCATCTTAAGCACTTTAGGGTTTCGCAGGTCACCCGGCGCCCCCACCATTTGGGATATGTCGTAAATACCCAAATAGATCATATCGAGCCCAGGCACCTTGGCTATCTTCTCCAAATTGGCCATACCCTCTTCGCCTTCGACCAGTACGCCTACAAATATTTGCTCATTGGCATGCTTGAGTTTGGCAGGCAGGTCCGCATCGGAATAATCATGATTGCGGGTGAATGCCGAAAGGCCGCGGTCTCCTTGAGGAGGATAGCGGCAGGCCTGTACGATCCTTAAAGCCTCTTCAGCGGTGGCCACATGCGACACCAGGATGTTCTGCACGCCGGTTTCCAATGCTTTCAAAATAGTGGGTTCGCTGGCCTCTCCCAAGCGCACGATCGGCACGCAGCCTGAATTCTCGGTTGCAAAGACCTGCTTTTGAATAGTTTCAAAAGACATGACCCCATGTTCCATATCCAAGATGACAAAATCCAGTTCTGTGCGGCTGATGACATTGATGACCTCAGGGGAAGGCAGCATGGACCATGTCCCAAAAACACTTTTACCCGCCTTTAACTTTGTCTTTAGTGTATTCTCAATCCGCATATGTTAGCCTCTGCTCTTATATTTCTTGAAATAAGGGTCGTTCTTCATGACATGTTCTGCCTCTTGCCGGTCTTTTTCCGTATCAACCGAAACACTGCGGTATGGGGAATCGATGGCCTTCACTTTAATGCCGTGTTCCACCGCGCGCAAGAGCTCAACCGATTCCGCAATCTCATGCGGGGTCATGGACATTTTCTGGAAAGCCAACAAGAATTTCTTGCGGAATGGCATAATGGCTACTTGTTTCAACCGGGGACCCATGTCTTCCCTCGTTCTGGAAGGGATCGGTGAACGCGACATAAATAGGATGTCCTTCTTGAGGTCCCGGATTACCTTGACTTCATTGGTATCCATCCATTCTTCCTCATTGGCCGGTGCCACCAATGTACCCAGTTGGATCTTATTGTCTTTCAGCATGGGCTTAACAGCCAGTTCGACCATTCCCGGATGCACTAAAGGTTCATCCCCTTGGACCACAACGATGATATCGTTGTCTTTGTATTTCATTTTTTTACATGCTTCTGCTACGCGCAGCCCCGGCCGCGGGATACTTTTGGGGGTCATCACGGCCTTGCCGCCAAAAGCCGTCACGCAGTCAAATATCTCTTTGTCGCAGGTTGCGACAAAGATCTCATCCACATTCTTGGCAAATTGGCAACGTCTATATACATGTTCGATCATCGGCATGCCGCATATCTTTGCCAAGGGTTTTCCTGGAAAACGTGAGGCGGCCATGCGCGCCGGGATACCAACAATGACCTTCATAGTGACGTCCTCTTAATTGAATATTGCCTATTTATTTTTTCTGGCACTGACTCGCCAGCTATCAAAACGGTGTTCCAAATTCTCGTTCCTTGCCGTCCCAAGAGTGGAGTTGATCTTGAACTCGGCATTATAATACGCAAAGAACGCGTCTTCCCGGTACTGCTCCTTATAAAGATCAGGCAGGTGTTCGACCCTGTCCCAGTACGTCTTCAACAATTTCTCGGCAGCCACGTAAAAGCATTCGCCAGTATTTTCCTTGGGCCATGGGACAGCCGGCAGGCCCAATTTTTTCCGGAAAGTATTGATGTAGGCCAGATTCACATCGATAAAATCAAGATTGGCGTCGTCCAACGCCACGACAGCACCGTCGCTTAATAATGGCATCACTATTTCAAGCTCTTTCTTTACGGTCTTCCAGACATGCTCACTGTCATGAAAGAAAACGTCAACATGGTCGACCAAATCTTTCAAGATGGGAAGGCCCAGATAAACGGATAAGCTGTCATGCCCTATCAACTTCCAGTGGTTATCAATATGCTTGCGGAAATAATTCCCCATGGTCTCCGTACAGACTGTCCGGATCAATGATCCTTTTTCGCTGTTATAGTCCCATGACATGGCAAGGCCGTCATATTTGAGTGCGTAGAACGCCATCACCAGGCTGCTGGCGCCGGCGCCCGTCTCAACGGCAATCAATTTTTTGCCTGCCGGAAGCCCCTTTCCCTGCTCATCCAATATCTTGGCTAGGGCCAGGAATTCCGAATCCGGCAATGAATTGACCCAGCGAGGCATCATGCGCTTGATAGAGATCAAAAATTTAAATTCGTCTTTGGCGATATCGTCTTTGGACCCAAAATAAAAATCGTACATCGGCAGCCCTTTCTATGGTTTTATTAAGTAAACATTGGTCAATTCCCCGAGCCCATGTATCCTGGCCGTATACACGTCACCGTCATGCACATAGCGCATGCCGACCGTGTCAGGAGGGTTCCCTGTCAAGACCACATCCCATGGATTTAGTGTCATCCACGTTGAGAGCCACGCAATGATCCTGGGCCATTGCCAGAACTGCTGCGAGCTCCTGGCACGGCGGATTACCTCGCCGTTCTGGACAGCCTCGATCAAACAATCAGACGCATCAAATGCCGTGTCGATCCATGGTCCCAGTGGACAAAAACCATCGGCACATTTGGAACGGGCCAAGTGATGGTCACGGTGGTGGATATTCTCAACAGTCGTATCATTCCCGATGGTGAATCCCAAGATGCCGCGGGCCACGTCATTCTCGGCCGTATTCGGTTGGATCTCCCGGATAACAATGCCCAATTCCGCCTCTCCCCACATGGGAAATCCGGGAAATGGGTTACGCACCACCGCGCCGGGCGCGGTCACCGACGTCGAAGGCTTCACAAACACAACCGGCTCTTTCATGTCAGCTGAAAAACCTTCAATACCTTGAAAATTGATGGCAACAGCAATGACCTTTGAAGGTTCACAGGGCGCCAGTAAGGTCAACTCTTTCAAGGTGCCGGTAGGACGGCCTTTATGGAATCCCGTTGTAAGATCTCCTAATGCTTCGAAAACGGTCTGGTCTTCCACAATACCGCGCTGAGGCGCACCGCCGTTCTTTGAATACCTGATCAATCTCACCGTACGGCTCCTTCCCTGGATAATGACAGCAATTCGGCACGCCACTCCTGCAGCCAATGATCAGAGGTCTGCGCAAAACGGGAACAAAAATTGTTCTTGGCCAGCTGAACGTCCTCACGGCGCCACCAGGCCAACGGATCAGCCCATACCTCATTGACTTTTTGCGCCGCTGATTCAGGCGTGTCATGCAAAATACCGACCTTCTTTAATTCATCAAAATAAGGCTGTGCAGACGGCCTCAATTGGCTGTTCATCGGATTCCAAAACAGGATCGTCGGGAAATCAGAGGCCAATGATTCCAGATAACATGTTCCGTTATAAGTGCTGACAAAAAGACGGCATTCTTTCAGGCGTTCGGCCATGGGCTTTTTGCCACGATCACTTGGCACTTCCGGAAACTCTGAGGCCCACCTAGCTTCCTGTTCCCAACCATAATCAACGGGATAAAAACGGACCGAAAGGAATTTACGCGCTTGGTCCGTCAGGTTTCTGGCAAACATAAATTGATCGTTAAAATAAGACATAGTCCCAGTGGCGCCGATAAAAAAGCTGCACAAATAATACGAATAACGCGGCACCAATGCCCAAACCAACAGGATGTCGCCGTCTTTGCTGGGAGTGATTTTCCCGGAAAAACGATTTAATTTAGATGCTGCCAATGGTCGAACACGATCACCCTCATCCGCTTGCCACCCCCAGCTATAATAACGGTCTGAGACATTAACTTCGTGCTCTTCAGACGGACAGCACAAGGCCGCTCCATAAAAACCACCGTGCTGGACAACGGCAAACCGGGCCCCTTGCTGTGTTTTCTCTGCGGCCCATATCTTGAACGCCTCATTACTGTACAATTCGTTGTTGGTCGCGATCACCTTGGGTCGCTGTGGGAAGGCCGCCAACGCTGCCGCTTTTAGATCTTTGTAGTTCTCCACATAAGCCTGCGGCACCTGCCAAGGGAGGATCAAGGACAAAAACAGTTCAAATTCATTACCAACAGTGGTCAATGTAAAATCGGCGCGCTTCGTCGGGTCAACGATGGACTTTTGCACAGGGATCTCGGGACAGAACATGCTTGGGAATTGGCCTAATGATATTTGAAGTTTGGCCTGATCAAGCCCGCTAAAGCCACAGGACATGAGGACCATTGAATTAAAACGATGCGGCAGAGATTTTTCATATGCCTCTACGGCATTCCGTAAGAACTTTTTCCATGAGGGTTTCTTACGGACTGGCTTAAATGTTTTTTCGATATTGGCCGGAGCCTCGTCCACGTATTCAAAAGGAATAGTTCCCATCCGTTCGATCAACCAGCTGAAAAGAAAATGATTATACGGGTCAAAAATTGACTCCACGGTCAAGTCATGGTAATCCAACGGGACATGGTCGCCCATTTTAGGACGGACAATCATCGTGTGATCGACCTTGCCCGACCGTACAGCCATTGCAATGCATTCATACCTGTCAAAGAAGATATGGATAAAATAAAAAAGCCATGGGCCAATGATGATGCGCCAATACTGCACGGGATATTGTTCGCCATGCATGCGGTTAAGCCAGGCGGACATCTCGGCTAGGGTGCGTTCGTACAATCCCTGCAAATAGGCATAATCCCTGTTGGACTTGCCCCGGTCATCCCAATGGTAAGGCAATACCTCATACCCCAACGCTTCATGTATTGTCTTTTGCGAATGAATTTTACACCATTCGCCCAAGAAAATACAGGGCCTTTCGGTCTTCCAGAATCGCTGGTCTGCGGTGATGATCAAAAACATATGATAGCCTATTATTGGCGTTGGGCCAAAACAAAATACCACGGTAAGTGCACCGGTCCTGAAAATTGCGTGCGAGGACTCCACTCCGTTGTTACGGTGTACGTACCCCTTTTACCTTCGGGCATGCGGGGCATTTGAACCGGGATCTCAAAACGCTCGAATGTAAGCTTCTTATACCCTGCTTTAGCAAAACAGTCCCGTGTCAGATCCAAAGAGAAAATATTAAAGTCCGCATCCGGATTGTCATCCGCGATCTTGGAGTCGGAATGATCCGAATGGTCTCTAATATGGATCATGACATCCAGTGGGCCTTCATAGAATAGCGAATTGAAGGATATCCAACGCGGTTCCAATTTCGCCAATGCTTCAATGGCCGGCTCAATGCGCTTAAAACAACACAGGGAATGCACGCTGAAAATACCGTCGAAGGCACCTTTATAGGATTTAGACAAATCAAACCAATCGCCTGCTTCAAAAGAAATGTTGGAAATCCCCTGGTTATGTTCGATGCCCTGCGCCAACTTGGTATTGAATTCATTGTAATCAACTCCCAAAAAATCAACGTTCGGATGATTCTTTGCCATATAATTCATTACCGAGCCCGGTCCGGCACCCATGTCCATGACCTTCCCATCGCGAAAACACTCGTGTTTTGCAAGGAACGCGTCATAGGCAATGGTGCTGTACAGCGGCCGCGTGAATTGGCTCAAAGCATGATCGGTAGCACGTTCAAAATTCTTCAAGGCCATAAAGCCCCTCCTTTGGTTATCATTCGCATTCTTAAATCCAGAACATGTTGGCGCTCAAGGCCAAGCAAATAGGGAAACCGATAACTCAATCCAGCGGCTAACGTGCAATAGCACACACAGGAGAACAGCAACCGCAGCAAGACCTGCCAGTTGCCGATCCACCGCTCACAACACCATGTCACAGCCGCCGCTAACGCCAAAAAGGCCAACATGCTTGATATCTGGTGCCGTACATACCACCAAAATGGAATATTAAGAAATTTGGAATTAAAATACAGACACACATTGACCGTAATGGCATTTAAGAGAATGATCTTGACCGCAAGGCCGGTCGCCCCTGCTCCCAAGCCATGTTGTGCCTGCGGCGCGATTAAATAATACGTGACCGGCACACCTGCCAATAAGAAAATTACAGAAATATTCCGGAAGAGCTTCGTCTGATCCGTAGCATAGAATACGGCATTGCTTAATTGGCCGTAAGTTTGATACAAGGGATACATGGCCATGATAGCGACAGGCAAAGCCGCACTGGCAAATTCCTTACCTCCCATGATATAGGCCAGCTTGCCCGCGTTCATGGCGGCAAAGCAGCAGAGTATGGCTGTAATGCCATACAGCAAGGGGATTTGTCTCCTAAAAAGCTGCGCCATCCTTATCAGGTCCCGTTGTTCATAGGCAATAGAGAACTCGCGGGTGATCAGCTGTGTCATGGCACTCGTCAGCAAGAAACACACTGCACCGATCCTAAACGAGAGACTGTAAAAACCTTGTTCGACTCCGCCTCCGGAAATCTGCAGAAACCACCGGTCAAAGATCCCGACAATGAGACCGACCAATGAATACACAAAAAGCGGCTGCGAATAAGCATAAAATTCCTTGGCGTAGACACCCACCTGAGGCATCGTCAACGATGAAATAGGATTGGCAATGGCATTCTTACGTAACACATAGATAAAAAAACCAATCAATAAAAAATAAGTGGTGTAATAAAAATAAAAAATGACCGTCATCGTAGTCCAGTGAGAAAGCAACATCAGACCGATCAGACCCACGCTCAAGGCCCGTTGAATGATTTTCACCTGCTCCGCTGGAACCGTCAAACCGAAAGCGTCCGCCACATCATTGATGCTATTGACATACCAATTAAGTCCCGCAAAAATAACGGCCGCGTAAACATACATTAATCTCTGGTCCGGCCATAATTGCATGTGCCATCCAAAACATGATGCCACATAAACCATTAGGCCAGCAATAAGCATGCCCGCTGCAATATACCCCATGTAAAAAACAGTCAGTCCCGATTCCGCAGGACGTTTTGAGAGTTTTGTATAAAATGCCGTGGAAGTCCCCATGTTCAGAAAGGCCAAGAACTGGGTAAAGAAATCCGTCAGGAAATTAAAATTTCCGTATTGCGCAGCACCCAGGCCCCGGGGGATGATGGCCTGAATCACGGCGCCGGAACCGACAGAGACAACGCTCGCAAACACCTTGTAGAGATAGCGCTTCTTCAGAGAATCGTTACGCATCTTTTTTCTTGAGACCTCCTGGATCGTACACCGCACGAAAAGCCAATGCCTCATCCAATTTTTCCGATGGTGTTATCAAGCGCTCCCCGGGACGGACATCCGCCGTGATATTCTTGCCGCCGGCATCAAGGATTTCCTTTAAAAGCAACGCCCCTTCCGGCGCAGCGACGCAGATATCCTGACGGTTGCGCAGGACCAACCCGCTCATAAAAGGGTGCATCTGGAAGGTTTCTTGGCTGACACGGCAGCCATGCACCAAGATCTTCTCGCCTCTCCAGTAGGTGGCTGCCCCAGCATAAGGACGGCCAAACGCATTGATAAAATTGTTGATGTCCTGGGCACTCCACCGCCAATCGATCCAGCCGTTTTCCGATGTGGCCAAACGGGGGAAATAGATGGACTTCGTTTCATCCTGGGTTCTTTCTTCAAAATGGTGACCCGCGGCCAGATGGTCCAAGAAGGCACCGGTAAATCCCACTGCCTTCGTTGCATAAAAATCCTCATAATCCTGTGGAATCAGACATGTGTCTGGATAATTAAATTCCTGCTGAAAAATGATATGGCCCGTGTCAATTCCCGTATCAATCCGATGGAACAGGTGGCATCCCCTTCGTTCGCCGCGCATGATGCGCCAGGAGAATCCGCCGCCGCCCCGGTCTTGGGGAAGGCACGTGCCGTGCCAATTGATCAGGCGCCCCTGAAACCGGTCGATAAAAGATTTTTTTAATATCCATGCGGCACCCTGTGAGAGGCCCAAGGTTTGGTTTGTAACCAGAGCCAATACCTGCTGGTCCTGGTTCACGTCTTGGGAAACGAAATATTCAACGCCCTGTTGCTGCAAAAGATCTTCCAGGGCAAGAGCTTTACCTTGGTGGGTCACGGTACCGCGCGCATGGCGGGGACTGGTCACAAACGTAACCTTATATTGCCGCTCGCGCAACTGTGGAAGCAGGTCGACCAACAACTGGCCACCACCTAAGAAAATAAAATGCCGGATATCACCGAATGTCATCGACCCCGCCGATCTTGGTCATATTTTTTTCAAGACAATGCCATGGTTCTTTAAATATGCTTTTGCCCTCAACGGGCTGTTGTCCCCAAAATGAAAAAGGCTGGCGCAGGCCACTGCATGGACATGCGCCTTTAACAGAGCATCAACCAAATCCTTGAAATGACCTGCCCCACCGCATGCAACAACAGGCAAAGAAGTATGTTGCCTGACCAATTCCAAAAGTTCCAGATCATAACCCCCCATCATACCATCCTGGTCGATGGAATTGATAAACAACTCCCCTGCGCCCAAAGCCTCGACCACCTTGATGTACTCAACGAGGTCTAATTCAGGCCAAGCGTGCTCCCCACATTGCGTATGGATCACGTTCTTGCCGTCCACCTTGCGCACGTCCACCCCAACGGTAATACATTGGGCCCCAAAAATCAGTGAGGCTTCCCGGATCAATTCAGGCCGTTCTATCCCGGATGAATTGATCATGACCTTATCCGCTCCTGCCTTGAGAAGATTAACGATATCCCCAATGCTGTCCACTCCTCCTCCCACACACAGAGGCATAAAACATTCTTTTGAAACGCGCTCAATGACCTGATAAAGCAATGGACGGTCCTTGGCTTTGCCGGGGCGCGACGCATCAATATCAATGAACATCAACTCATCAGCATCCTGATGGTTGTATACCCGCGCGGCTGAAACCGGGTCCCCGGTATCACGAAAATCTTTAAACCGACGGCCTTTGACCATCCTGCCTTCACGCAGCAGGAGCACAGGAATGACTCTTGTTTTTAACATGGACGGCTCCCGTCCCATGCGCAGAAATTCTCAAGAATCTTAAGGCCGTTCTCCTGGCTCTTTTCAGGATGGAACTGCACCCCTATGGCTGACGCCCCATTGGTGACCGCACAGGGCACTGCCCTCTCATAGTCCACGGTGGCTAGGAGATGCTCCGGCCGCTGTACATTGAAGCAATAGGAGTGGACGAAATAAAAATCAATATCGCTTTTAACCCCTTGAAACACCGGGTGGCTACGATTAAGCGCTATATTGTTCCATCCTACATGAGGAATGTGCAGTGAAACATCCAGCCGCTGCACTTTTCCCGGAATGATGCCCAGTCCAGCCGTGGGCACGAATTCGTCGCCTTCTGTGGATAAAAGCTGCATCCCAAGGCATATCCCCAAGAAAGGTTTTCCTGCATTCACATGAGTCATAATGCCCTGGATAAACCCCTTATGCCGGATGTTCTTCATGGCCTCGGAGTAAGCCCCCACGCCGGGCAGGATCAAATGAGAGAAGTCTTCCATCTGTTCCGGTTGTTCGACAATGACCGCTGTTTCTCCAATATGTTCGAGCGCATTAAATACACTCCTGATATTACCCATACCGTAATTGATGATGCCGATAGTACCCATATTTTAATTTACGTCAACCTGCGAAAACCCTGGTGCGCTGCCGGGCCTTTAAGCAGTGTGCGGATGGTGCCTTTGCCAACCGCCGTGTTGATGATCTTAAATACCTCTTGGACATTGAACAAATACGCTTTTACATGTTTGGTCTGATGTGCGTACGTGGCATAAAACCTATTCCCAGCCAGGAATCCTCTTTCCAACATCAACTGGACAAATAAGGTCATTTGAGAACGGTCTTCATCGCCATCGAATGAAAAGTGGCTCAAAGGCAGGATGCCTCCCACATGAATCCCAATACCCGCTTTGCTCGCCGCATCCACCCATCCCTTTTGTACCATGCCGCCAATCTTCATCAGATGTGCCGAGACCCTACATGCCTTGTACTTACGGATCGTAGCCAAAGCAGCAACAGGGCCGATCCGTTCCGTCCAATACGTGCTGCTGATAAACGTTTCCTGGGCTGCTTGCATGACCCGGGCACTGCCAATGACCGCGGCCATCGGATAGCCATTGCTGATCGCCTTGGCAAAAACGGCAATGTCCGGATTAACACCGTACAATAGGTGGCTGCCTCCGCCGTTCATGCGCCATGCCGCCGTGATCTCATCAAACACCAATACAGCGTTGCATTTGTTTGCCAGCGTACGGACACCTTCCAGGAAGCCCGGCGCCGGGGCCTTATCTCGAACAGGCTCCATCACAATGACACCCAACTCACGTCCCTGTTTACGGATGATTTCTTTAAGATCCTCCAGATTATTGTAACGAAATGGCATGGCCGTACCCGCCAACCCCTTTGGCACGCCATTGGGATTTAATCCCGATAATAAGTGACCGCCCAGTGCATCGCTGACAGTCAAATTTGCGGCCAGGTACCAATCATGCCAGCCATGATACCCGCAGAATGCGATCTTGTCTTTTCCGGATGAAGCACGCGCGATGCGCACCGCGATCGCCATGGCCTCTCCACCCGTACGGGAAAAACGCGCCATGCCCGCCCAAGGATGAAGGGAGCACAGAAGTTTGGCCAATTCCACTTCCTCGCCACAATTCAATGAGGAGCTGTTGCCATCCTTAATGGCCTGGATGACTGCCGCATCCACATCAGGGTCCGCATAGCCCAGCACGTTAGCCCCAATGCCGCTAATGCTCATGTCTGTATATTTATTACCATCAAGGTCCCAGACATCCACCCCCTTGGCCTTGGAGAAATATCCGGGCCATTGTCCAGGGGCAAACATTTCCGGCCGTTTGCTCAGAAGCTGGCACCCACCGGGAATATACGCGCGCGCCTCCGCCTGAACCTTTAAACACTTCTTTATGCCTAGGCGCTTATCCTTCATTGAGGCATCCCCTTATTTTCTCTGTAAGAATCTGCGATATCAGGGATGGGGTCTGCAAGCTCAGCATGGGAAAAGTCGTGTTGATATGGCGGAACAACCGTCTTCAAGACGATCTCGTTAAACTGCTCTTCCGTCAGTTCAAGATAATCAAGAAATGTCTGCAGCATGCGGGGCTTGCGTCCTTCATATTTCTTGATAAGCGCCATGGCTTCTTCCCGGCTCATGCGGTTGTTGCGGATATCAAGCGACGTCATTTGGGTGATGCGGCCATACCCGCGCTTGATGTATTTAATATAATCACGCACACCTTGCATGTAGCACTCGATCTTCTCATAGACATACATGCCCTTGGGCATTCCTTCTACCTGGTCCCCCTGCCACCACGGTAGGTCTTTTTGGAAATATTTCACATTCTCTTTTACGTCCCATGGGATATAACTTCCCAGACAGACGGAATGATAACCGATCCTTTTCAATTCTTTGAGGGGGGGATATGTATACGGATTCAAATCCCGTGGATCAAGAGGATCCTCGGGGGAATTGATCATCCCCATCATATCTTCCGCTGTGATCCCTAAATTGATGTAACGATTAAACCTTTTCTCATCCACCATTTCAAGTTCAGTGTCTTTATAATCATAGTATGCCGTGTATTCGGCGCTGGGTTCACCCCAAAATATCAGAGGCACATTGTATTTGACCGCCACATGCATGGGATAAGAAAAGATCCCTGAATGGCAATGCCAGCAGAAATCCCCTTTGCGCACCAATGATTCCATCATCAGTCTTTTAACCACACGCCAATTTGGCGAGAACCTAAGGACATCCACCCCAAGATAGCGGAATGTCTTGGTGTTATATTCTTCGACCTTGGGACGAAAAAACATATGATCAAAACGGATGACCAGCGGTTTGAGCTTATATTCCTTCATGAGGTAAAGCAAGGTAAACGTACTGTCCTTGCCTCCACTGAATGGAACAAGGCAGTCGTAATCGTATTTACCCCGATAGCGTGCGATGATCTCATCAAGCATCTTACGGCGCGCGGTCCAATCAACAGCCGTTTGTTTGTATTCATGCTGTTTACAGATATTGCAGCCACCCTTACCATCGAATTCAATGGTTTCGTACGTTTCAGGCAATGTGCAGCGTGTGCACAACTTAATGTGGCTCATATAACCCTTTCATTCCGGCAACGGACGACCTTCATTTAACTTGCCTTCTAAAGATCGACGCACCCTTTTGGGCAGATGTCATGCCTATCTTGCCTCTGCCCATAATGGTTTCTAAGCGACGGACTTCACTCACGAGATCTTTCATCTGTTTCTCGGTGATGGACACCGGCGCATCGACGCATGCCATTGTTTCATTGAGTTTAAAGTGTTTTTCCAAAATCTGTGCACCTGCGGCAACGGCGTATAAAGGCACCCGTATGTCAGCGGTATGATCGGATTGCCCCACGACCCCACCAAATTTCTCCCGTAACACTGATATTGCGGATAGGTTCGCATCCTTTTCCAATGTTGGATAGGCAGACACGCAATGTAATAGGGCAATTTTCTGGGTGCCTTTCACCAGAATGGCATGTGCTATGGAAATTTCTTTAAGATCAGCCATGCCCACCGATAGGATTATCGGTTTTTTTGTCGCAGCCACCTTAGCCAAGAATTTACGGTTGACCACATCGAATGAAGCCAACTTGTAAACGGGCACACGGATGCTTTCAAGATAGGCGAGGCTATCTGTATCGAACGGGGTCGAGAAGAAAACCATGCCTTTTTTCTCGGCGTATGACTTAAGCTCTTTGAATGCTTCAAAGGGTAATTCACATTTCTTCAGGATGTCAAAAATGGGAGACCCGACAAATGTCCTTTTTTCCGTGATGTACGTTTGGAATTTGGCCGCGTCAGCACCGGCCCGGGCTGCCGCATCAATTAGCTTCTTGGCGGTACGTATATCCCCATTGTGGTTCAAACCGATTTCAGCGATAACAAAGACTCTTTGCCCCGGCCCTACCTTATGACGGCCTATTGTGATGACATTCTGCATAGATTCCCTCTTATTGGTTTGGCTTTTTTATGGATTTATCTTTGGCAAAAGCGCTGGCCCATCCATGATTACGCTGGATCGACTGATTCGAACGGCAAAGCTCAGGATGCTCGTTCAAAAGATCAAGAATGCTCTCCATGCTGAAAAACGGGTCTTTCGGATACAAGCGCGCATAAATCTCGCGTACCACTTCCAGGTCCTGCGGATGGTCTACAGTCAGACGCAGCTTTGAAAGATCATCCTTACGGTCATGACGGAATATCCGGAACTTATCAGGATTCTGCCAAAAATAAAATGTTACATGTTCCCGCTCTGAAGGCTTCTTTGCTTCCCGCCAAGCCTTTTCCAATGCCATGAACGACAACACTTCAACGTCCATGCCATCGGGGAAAGTTCCTGGTGGTGGGGCAGAATTGGCCACATAATCATATCCGCCCTGCTCATATACTCCCACTACTTCATCAATGACGCGCGGATCCATAAGAGGACAGTCGCCCGTCAAACGCACGATCACATCAGAATTGATCCCTGCAGCTGCCTTATAATAACGGTCTAAAACATCGTCCAAACTTCCCCGGTATACGTCAATCCCTTCCCTGCCGCACATCTCAACGATCGGATCGTCACTAGGGTCAGTGCTGGTCACCGCGATACACCGGTCAATCTTTCTTGCGCTACGTACACGATCAAACATTCCGGCCAGCATGGGCCGGCCATTGATGTCCGCGAGGACTTTACCGGGGAGCCGGACCGATCCCATCCTTGCCTGAATCAAAGCGGCGATCATTCTTTCCTCATTCTTAAAGGAACCATTTGTGATACCACAATTCCGTTTTCTTGGTCACAAAGCCGCACCGTTGATAAAGGCGTTGTGCCGCATAATTACGCCCTTGGGTGACCACCTCAATATGGCCTACAGCTTCTTCTTGTTGAAGTTTAACCAAGGCATTATCGATGAGGATCTTTGCCAGCCCCTCACCGGAACGTTTACTGTCCACTCCTACAAGGCCAAAACGGGCGGAATGACGGCCGATCTTTTTGACCGTACAAAAACCGATCGGGCCCTGCCCATCACACAAAACATACGCAAAATCATCGAACTGGCCAAGAACGGCCTTTTCGATCCATCCCTGATAAAATTCAATAACCTTCTCCTGAGAAAAATTATCGTCAAAATAATACCGGCTGTGCTTATAAATGTCCGTGCCAATACATTTAAGCACCGGCACATCGCCGATATTCGCCTTGCGCATGACAAGATTCGCGCGCAATGCAGTCATGACCGGCTCATGCAAGGGCCTCTCGAATGTAAGGCGCATGTCGACAAAAGAATAACCGTTCTGTTCAGAGACTAGAACACTCTCGCGGTCATGGCAATTGCACAAATATTCCACAACATCAATCTTCTCCCGACGAAGGAATTTACTGATGTGGCGCTCACTGTTCGAGGTAAGTCTCAAACAGGAAATATACCCGACATTGATCCCAAAGAACTCGCTGTCCCATGCCAATTTCCGGTAAAGGCGGCTGATGTCCAAGAGCTCCGCTTCCGCTTCATTGCAAGCAACCTTCTCTTTGAGATCTTCTTCAGACATTTCCAGCATTGCCGCCAAATCCTTAAGAGGGAATGCACTCAATATGGAAGGAAGCAGAAAGCGCGGTCCAACCAAATATTTCTCACTGTTGTTGATCAAAGGATCGATAATGATGTCCGCCGCCTTGGCCAAATCCTTGCGGTAGCCCATCACCACCTGGACAAGTCCAAGGCCTTTCACCAGGAAAGCAACCTCTGAAGGGATCTCATTGGTCGTGATCACAGCCGAGAAATGACCTTTATTTAAGAGGATCAACAAAGCCTCGCTATTTGAAAATACATGCTGCTCCGCCTTTTCCAAGTGTTTCCCAATGTAGGATAAGGTATGCTGGTAAACCTTAGCCTTCAGGTCGGTCGTGGGAGCATTAAATGTCAGGATCAATGTGTCTTTCAAGAAGGTCTCCCGTTGATGGTTACCAGGCTGACAAGCCGCCATCCACTACAATGTTCTGTCCGTTCGTATATGCTGCCGCACGAGACGCCAGATAAAGCACTGCGCCCCTCATGTCGGCCGCTTCTGCCATACGCCCCATCGGATTACGTTCACTGTAATTCTTCACGAAATCCTCACCTTGCGGCGCTTCAGGATTAAAAATACCTCCAGGCGAAACGCAGTTGACCCTAATCTTCTGCCCTGCCAGGTGCACGGCAAAATATTTGGTCATCTGAATAACGGCGGCCTTTGTTGCACCGTACACTTCGGAATTACGCCGCGCACAATCAGTGTAAATGCGGGGGTCAGGACTTACAACCCCGTAAATCGAACCGATATTGACGATGCTGCCACCATGTGAAAAACGTTTGGCACACGCGGCATATGCCTGGATGCACTGGAAGGTGCCTTTTAGATTCACGTCCATCACCCAGTCAAATGATTCGGGGGTGCGCTCTTCAAATGGCTCAAACACACTCACACCCGCATTATTGACCAACACGTCCACGCGCACGCCTTTGGTGTAAAGCCCATCAAAATATGCCTTCACCGCCTTAGTGTCGACAATATCCAGCTCTTCGTAAGCCACCCCGGGCGTTTCATGAAGGCTTTTTCCCTTAAGTACGGCGTCAGAAGCAAAGACCTTGCAGCCGGCCTGCGCAAAAGCGGCGCAGAGCACCTGCCCCAGTTGCCCGGCCGCTCCGGTTATGACCATTTGCTTGCCTTTAAGCCCAAATAAATTTTCCAAAAATTTCTCGTTCATGCATCTCCTATCCCCAAACCCAACCGGTATGTCTTCAACGTCTCAACTAACTTCTTCCAATCCTTATAGTATTCAATGGTGACGTATTCAATACCCCTCGACTTGACCAATGCAAAGATCTCGGCATTCAATCCCGGATCAGGCAGTTCATGGCTATCGAACGCAAGGCCTGCGTCATTCACGCTGCTTTTACTCACGTGCACCTGCACCGCCTGCTCAAGCGGCAAACCCGCCATATATTGGACCTTATCGATACTGCTGTTGTGGGCGGAAATAACCGCATGCCCCGTATCGAACAAAAAACTGATGCCATTGTCCCTGACGATCCGCGTGATGAATGACGGCTCTGTCACATGGGCATACGCTATGCCTGAAGTTCCTGCGCGCCGGCGGCTTCTTCACCCTGTCGACCGCCCTGATGCTCTGGGGCATTCCGTGGTGGCGCCTGACGGCGAAGGCGTAGCAATCCGGGGGGCCTGGGAGACCTCCCGAACAAAACCCGATAAGGCTATATTACGGGTATGCCCCGCGCCGAGTTCGACCTCCAAGCCCCGTTCCAGCCGGCCGGCGATCAGCCGAAGGCTATCGCCGAGCTGTCGGCCGGGCTCGTCCGCGGCGACCGCTTCCAGACGCTCCTCGGCGTCACCGGATCGGGGAAGACGATGACGATCGCCAATGTCATCAGGAACTGGGGACGGCCGACCCTCGTCCTCTCGCACAACAAGACGCTCGCCGCG
>JAYVSG010000070.1:0-8312 GCA_043775535.1 Candidatus Omnitrophota bacterium | reverse complement strand
TTTTTTAAGCTTCTTGATCTTCTCCGGGTTATTGTCCACGCATACGACGTGGTGGCCAATATGTGACAGGCATACGCCCGAAACCAGCCCCACATAACCCGACCCGACAATTGCGATCTTCATTTCGTCCTTGTTCCCTTCTAGTTGCTTGTAGAGGCCGCACCGGCCTTGCGTTCATAGAATGTCGTGCCGAACAGCTGGAACGGCTGCGACGGGAATGCCTTCAAACGGAAGGTCATCATGACCTCATGCCCGCCCGACTGTGTCTTGTTGTACATCATGTCCATCTCCCAGGCATGCAGGTCGCGGGTCACGATATACCCCTGCTCCTTCATGTCACCCGTATTGAGCGCCCAGCGATTATAAGTCTTGAACCGCCATTTTGGGTTGATGACATAGGCGAGCTGGGTGACGAATTCATGGTCGCCGCCGCGCACATAACGGTCGCCGACCCCAACACCGAATTTCTTGCCGGCGTTGAAATACATGTCGAAATTACCTTCGGACAGACGGCGGTTATGGTCGTCCATTGTAAACTCGCTCACCATCTTCAGCCAATCATACGGCATGAGCTCAAGGAGGTTCTTGACCGGCCCCAGCCTGTCCCCCTGCCCATCACGCTGGATCATATAATCCGCCGTGGTCAGGTTGCGCACCAGGTCCACGACCTGCTTGCCGCGCTTGGTCTGCAATTTATTCTCGAGCGACAATCCGATCACATGCTTGCGGTCGAGTCCGTCGATGGCGGTATCGAACTGGTTCAGACCTGCGGGCAGGAAGGTCGGCTCATGCTGGTAACGGTACGAGATGCCCGGCGCAATGATATGCCTCAACCGGTCGATCTTGATCCCCCAAAAATCCCGGCGGACATTCATCACCTTCAGGAAACGTGCGCTCAAGTCGACGCCGGTCTTGAAACTGTTGCGCAGGATCTCCCGGCGGGGATCTTCAGCCGTACGGCTGTAATAGGTGGTGGTGCCGCCGACCATGGGGGTCACCTGCACAAAAGAAACATGGGTCGGATACGAAACCTCGTTGTCCGTGTCCACGCGGAAGGTTTTCTTCCGGTCCTCGGTGGGATTGGGCGCACGGGCCACAAGGTTCGAAACACCGCTGCTGGTCTTCCAATAAAACCCGGAATCACCGACGGGAATACCGGAAGCCTCATACCTCACCTCAGGCGTCCGGTCGATGGCGGCGACAAAAGGATTGACGCGGTGGTCGACGCGCAGCGAAAGCGTGCCGTGGGCCATGGCCCTGGTCAACAGAAAGTAGGTCGGAGGGTCCGGTTCACGGCGGTAATCGCGCTCAAAATACCTTTTCAAGATGACATTGTCGCTCAAGCGGTAATACTGCCATATGGCGGTTGTCTTGTCGTTGATGTCCCACTTATGGCGCCATTCACCCTGATAACGGTCGGTGTTGATGGTAGGCTGGGTCTTGGTCTCCCAGGGATGCTTGGCCGCGATGGCGTGTTCATTGATGAAATAGGTGCGCACAATGCCCTCACCCACCGACGGTGTCTTATATTTATTCTCTGTGCCCCAGCCGAATCCCATGCGTTCATAATAATCCAGGCGGACGGTACTGGTCCAATTTTCATTGATCTTGAAACGGGAGCGGGTCAACAGGAAGGCCCCCAGGTCTTTCTTATAGCCCGGGGCGAATGTGAACCACGGCTTGTCCTTAAGGTCCTGGGTGAACCTAGGCAGGTACAGGACCGGCACCTGGCCGATATACAATTTGACGCCGCGCGCAACCATCCTGTCGCCGGGATAGATGTCCATCTGCCTGCTCTGGATGCGGTATTCCGGCTTGTCCCAATCGGAAGTGGTCATGTACCCGTCCTGCATGACTATGTGGTTATCGGAGACTTTGGAGATCTTCCTGCCCTTCATCTGCAGCGGGTCATAGAAAATACGGGCATTGGTGAATTCGCCGGTCTTCTCGGTAAAATTAAATTTACCCTCATCGGCGTCCACCGCGAACTGCGGGGAATCAAGGTACAGGTGCCCCTGGGCCTGGGCTTCCTGGCGGGTGCGGTCCATGACCAGCTTGTCGGCATACATCATGGTCTTGCCTGACTTCACCACCACATTGCCCGACGCCTCGGCGCTGTTGTTCCCGGAATTGTACTGCACCTGGTCGGCCTGCATTTCAATAGGGCCCGAAGGCTCCTGTTTAAGGTCAAATTTCTTTTCCTTCAAGGCATCGATGGCCGTGGCATCACCCTGGTCGGTAACATCCCATTGCGCCCGGGACACGGCCGGTAAAAGCGTGAGAAAGGCAGCCAAAATAAAGGTTAGGTGTTTAAATGTTCTTGGCATTCCGGACCAGGACTTGCGCGCCGATGATGCCGGCATCATTGCCTAAAGCGGCGCGTACGATCTTAACCATCGAGGACTGCGTGCTCATGGCCCGCCGGGCGATCACCTTCGCCGCGGCAGGAAAAAGGAAACGGTGGCTGTTGGACACCCCGCCGCCGATGACAATACGGATGGGATTAAGCAGGTTGACCACGGTGACCAGGCTGTTGCCCAGATGTTCTGCCGTCTCGTTCCAAAAAGATAAGGCTTTTTTGTTGCCCGCCTCAGCCAGGGCGGACATCCCCTCCAGGGTCAGGTCTTTCTTGCCCATGATCGCATGGGCGCGTGCCAACAAACGGCTGTTGCCGATATAGGTTTCCAGACAGGCACTGCCACCGCAATTGCATTTGGATCCATGTTCATTGAGGGGCACATGGCCCAATTCCCCGGCGGCATTTCCCTGGCCGCGGTAGAGATGGCCATTGAGCACCAGACCGCTGCCGACACCGGTCCCCAGGGTCAGGCACACCATGTCAGAAACACCCTTGCCCGCACCAAATTTCCACTCAGCCAGGGTGATGAGCTTGACGTCATTGTCGATGAACACAGGCAATCCGGTTTTTTTTTGTAGAATGGCCTTAAGCGGGACATTGCGCCAGCCCGGGATATTAGGCAGGAAACGTACAATGCCTTTGGCATGGTCCACCAAACCGGGCAGACCGATGCCGATCCCTGCCATATCTTTCTTGGTCAGACCGGCAGCGGTGATCAACTCCTTGATGTGCCGGGCCAAGGCATCGATCAATTTGAGTTTACTTGAGGTAAAAGATTTTGTGGCAAAAGAGGTTCTGACAATTACTTTGCCGGAAGGATGCACAATTCCCAATTTCACATTGGTCCCCCCCACATCCACCCCTACAACATATAAATGCATACTTTCCTTTTATAATATATAAATATACGGAAAACGAAGCTATTTTAACCTAATTGCGCGGGGTATTCAACTGCAGATTTTGGTTTTCCAGCCGTTTGCTTTCGGTGAATTTGATCAGGTCTTTGACCATTTGGTGCATGCGGACACTGGATTTCCTGATTCCCTGGAGCGCTTCCAGGCTTTTGGCATCCATATTGGGACCCGCATATTTCTCCAAGTAGGCGCAATACGCGATCATGCCTGTCAAAGGGTCCACAATATCATGCCCCATGAGGTGGATGAACTTGTCCAAGTCCGTATTGGCTTCTTTAAGGTCCTTGTTCTGGGATTCCAGCCTGGATTTGAACTCTTCCAGCTGCCGGCTCATGGTATTGAAGGCTTGGGCCACCTGCGCGATCTCATCCTTAGAAGAATGGTCCAGCTTCAATTTGAAATTGCCGCGGCCGATCTCCCCTGCCGCATGGGTGAGGACTTTGAGAGGACGCACAATGGACAATAGGATCCATATTGCCAGGGCAATACTGACCGCGATGCTCAAAGCCAGGGTGAACATCAGCACACGGTCGGCCTGTTCCTGCCAAAGAGCGGCCCTGGCCAGCGAAGCGCGCACAAAGCCCTGCACATCCTTGAGAAGCACCCGCACGTCCGCCGTGACCTTGTTCTCACCCGACTGCAGCTGCTCCAGGTCATCCAGTGAAAGTTGGAACCCGCCCTTTTGCGCCGCCAGCAGGATGCCGTCGATCAGGGCATCATAGTGGGCCAGCTTCGCCTCCACCCTGTCTAAGACAGCGAGGGAACGGGTGACCTGCCCGGCTCTCCCGGCCCCGCGGGCGGAAGAAGCCGCTTGCCCTAAATGCGCCCTGCCTTCCTTCATCTTCCGGGAAATATCCTTCCCTTGGTCGGCAAACTGCACGGCCATGCCTTTGAGCTGGTCATCCAGGTATTGTTTACGTGCCGCGCCCACGGTCTCAAAACCCAATTCCTCGGTGATGCCGAACAGTTTCTGAAGCAGGATGCCCTTTTCCAGCTGGGCGTGATGGATGGCGGTCACGTCCTCCATGAAGGCCACATCATTGTCCGCCATAGCAAAGAACTCCATGCGGATGCGTGAGATCTGATGAAGGCCGATGAAGGTATTGGCGGCCAGCACGCACAACAAAAAAGTGACCAGCAGGATGATCTTATGGGATAGTTTCATTTATTATAGGTGCCAAAGGCGACCACGCAATTGCGGCCTTGGGATTTGGCGCGGTACAGCGACCAGTCAGCCTTGTCGATGATCTCCTCAGGTAATTTTCCGTCGGAGGGATAGCAGGAGATGCCGATCGAAATGGTGATGCGCAGGGTCGCATCGTAGGCCTTGATGACCTTCTTCTCAATGGCCCGGCGGATACGTTCAGCGACCGTGGTGGCGGCAGGGATATCCGTGTCGGGGAGGACCACGCAGAATTCCTCACCGCCGTAGCGACCGGCAATATCGATCTCACGGATGCTTTCCTTGACGATGCTGCCGACCTGCCTGAGTACCTCGTCGCCGGTCAAATGGCCGTATTGGTCATTGATCATCTTGAAGTGGTCGACATCGAGCATGAGGAAGGACATCTTGCCCTTGTGCGAGCGTGCACGCTTGATCTCCTCCTCAAAACGCTCCCCGAAATACCGGCGGGTGTAGGCCCCGGTCAAGGCGTCGGTGATGGCCAGCGTCTCGATCTCCTTATATAATTTGATGCGGCGGTAGGCCAGGGCGAACTGGTGGGCCAGGATGGTAAACTTCTCCTTGTCCTTGTCCGGGACCCCTTTATAGACGAGGAAGCCCAGCTTCTTCTCCTTGCTTTTCAGCACGAACATGTAATGCTCCGGAGGCACGGAATCGCCGGCGGCCAGGTCATCGACCAGCTGGCAATCTTCGATGGTGATGTTCTCTTTCAGCTTGCGCTTGAAAATATTGAAGGCTTCCTGTTCATTGAAATGTCGCGTGATCTCCTTGGTCATTTCGTACAGCGTGAAGATCTGGGCAGACTCGCGCTCAAGCTTCGTCTTCTCCGACATGGCCTTGTCTTTTTGCTCGATGATCTGCTGGAAGCTCTGCTTGGAGCGCAGGACTTCCTCGTCGGCCCTTTGCTCCAATTGCAGGACCACGACCTTGGCCAGATAAAAGACCACGCCGACAAAAGCAACCGTTAACAGGATGAGTATATAGACCATATTATGCCGCGCACACCTTGTTGCGCCCGCCCTCTTTTGCCTTATATAATGCCTCGTCGGCCTTGATGATGAGCTCATCCCTCATGCGCGCGTCCTTAGGCAAAGATGCCAGCCCGATGGATGCGCTCACATGCGTCTTCTGCCGGCGCAGCACGATCTCACAGGCCTGGATCTTCTTCCTCACCTCATTGGCCAGCTCAATGGCCTTTTCCTTGGGACAATCCGGCAGGAGCACGCAAAATTCCTCGCCCCCGTAACGGCAGACCAGGTCGCCGGGCCGGTTAAAATGTTCCTGCAGGATGCCGCCCACGGTGCGCAGCACGATGTCCCCTGCCATGTGCCCAAAGGTATCATTGTATTGTTTGAAATGGTCCAGGTCGATCATGAGGAAGGCCAGCTCTTCCTTGCGGCGCATCTCACGGTTGATCTCCTCGTTGAGACGCTCCAGCATGTGCCGGCGCAGGTAAAGGCCGGTCAGCCCGTCGCGGATGGCCAGCTCCTCGATCTTCTGGTAGAGCTGGGCGTTTTCAATGGCCACACTGGTCAGGTCCGCGATGGTGCGCAGGAAGCGCAGGTCGTCGGTGGCAAAATGGTGGGGCATGGGGCTGTCGACCCTGAGGATCCCAAGCGTCTTGTCCCCGACAATCAAGGGGGCACTGATCAAGGACCGGATGCCGCGGCCGTCCTCGCTCGTCACCTTCTCGGCGTCAAAACGGAAATCGCTGTTGGCGTCCTCGACCAAGAGCGGGTTCAGGGTCTTGACCGTCCAGTGGTCGAAGAAATCCCCCCTCTTGGCCTTGAGATTCACCTGCATCTGCCCTTTCTGTGAGGAGGATATGCCCAGCTCCCCCGTCGAAGAATGGAAGAGGTACAGGATGACGGTGATGTCCTTGTGGCCGAAAAGCTTGTTGACCTCGGCGCAGAGCGTATTGGACGTCTCTTCCAGATTCAGGCACAGGCCCAATTTCTCTGTCAGGTCCTTGAGCTGCGCGTAATTGATGATCTTACGCCTGAGCGATTCAATGGTCTCCCATTCACGTTCGACCTCGGCCTTGAGCAGGTTGGCGCGTTCGAAATAATCTTCTTTCTGGAGAACAATGGCGGACTGCTTCTTCTGGACACGCTGGTGGAAGGAGATCAAAAGGACGAGATTGACCAAGAGCGACGAGGTCAGGAACAGGAACGCCACATGGTGCGTTGTGGCATAGATGAAGAAACCAACAAGAGGCACTAGGAAACTGAATACGACGAGAAAATACAGCCTAGATAATGACTTCTTGGGTTTGGTGATCAAAGAAATGCACCTTGCTCATGTCGAACACCAGGTCCATGTCCCGGTTGACCTCGGGACGGTCATGGGCGCCGACGCGGGCTATAAAGTTGTTCTTGCCCGAGTTCAAATACAGATACACTTCAGACCCTAACGGCTCGACCACCTCACAGGTGGCGCGCACGGTGTTGTCCGCCGATGCTTCAGAGGCGAACAGTTTATCGTAAATATCTTCTGCACGGATCCCCATGGTGACCTGTTTGCCTTCATACTTGGCAAACTTGGGGGTCATTTCGTCTATTATCTTAACTTGGAACTTACCCTCATCAAAGAAGAATTTGCGGTCCTTCTTGACGACCTTGCCCTCGATCAGGTTGATCGGGGGCGAACCGATGAAGGACGCCACAAAGCGGTTGGCCGGCTTGTCATAAATGGTCATGGGATCAGCGCATTGCTGGATGACACCCTTGTTCATGACCACGATCCTGTCGCCCATGGTCATGGCTTCGGTCTGGTCATGGGTGACGTAAATGAAGGTGGTTTGCAGGCGCATGCGCAGCTTATGGATCTCGGTGCGCATCTGCACGCGCATCTTGGCGTCAAGATTGGACAAAGGTTCGTCAAAAAGGAAGACCAAGGGTTTGCGCACGATGGCTCTCCCTAAGGCCACGCGCTGGCGTTCACCGCCGGAAAGCTCCTTGGGTTTGCGTTCAAGGTACTGCTTGATCCCCAGGATCTCGGCCGCTTCGTGCACGCGCTTGATGATCTCGGGTTTGGGATAGCTGCGTAATTTCAAGCCGAAGGCCATGTTCTCGAACACGGTCATGTGCGGGTACAGCGCGTAATTCTGGAACACCATGGCGATATTGCGGTCCTTGGCAGGGATGTCATTGACCATGCGGTCATTGATCCAGATCTCACCGGAAGTGATCTCCTCGAGACCTGCGATCATACGCAGGGTCGTGGACTTGCCGCAGCCGGAAGGACCGACCAGGGCCACGAATTCACGGTCACCGACCTCTAAATTGACATTATCGACCGCTTTGGAGCCGGTCTTATAGCTTTTGCAAACATTGACGAGTCGTATCTGTGCCATGGTGAGCGATTTCCTTTAAGAGTTAAGCGCTAATTGTAGCATAATCAATCGTGTGGGCAAGCACTCCTTTAAGATCCTGGCGTTCCACGATCATATCGATCATGCCGTGGGCCAGCAGGAACTCGGAGCGTTGGAAACCGGCCGGTAATTTCTGCCGGATGGTCTGTTCCACCACGCGGGGCCCGGCAAAACCGATCAGGGCCTTGGGTTCCGCGATGATGATGTCCCCCACCCCGGCAAAGGAGGCCATGATGCCCCCCATGGTCGGGTTGGTCAAAATGGAAATGTACAAGAGCCCTGCTTCGCTGTGGCGGGCCAACGCGGCACAGGTCTTGGCCATCTGCATGAGCGAAA
Source organism: Candidatus Omnitrophota bacterium (assembly GCA_043775535.1). Classification (GTDB taxonomy): domain Bacteria; phylum Omnitrophota; class Gorgyraeia; order Zapsychrales; family Fredricksoniimonadaceae; genus JACQQW01. The sequence continues at coordinate 147 of JAYVSG010000070.1, read as the reverse complement.
TAGCTCCTTCGTACATGCGTGCCCCGCCGCCGGAACCGGAAACGATGATGACCGGCAATTTATGTGCGGTCGCATATTCGATCGCCCGGGTGATCTTCTCACCAACGACCGAACCCATGGACCCCATGATGAAACGCGAATCCGTCA
>JAYVSG010000069.1:0-5114 GCA_043775535.1 Candidatus Omnitrophota bacterium | reverse complement strand
GTGAATTCCCGGAGACCCATCCCCTGTCTGTGGGGATGCTCGGCATGCACGGCACGGCCTACGCGAATAAAGCTCTCATCAACTGCGACCTGATCCTGTCGATCGGTTCCCGCTGGGACGACCGCATCAACGGCAACAACAAGGAATTCTGCGTCGGTGCCAAGAAATTGCATATCGATGTGGATTTTGCGGAAGTGAACAAGATCGTGCGTCCGGATGCATGGGTCCTGGGCGATGCCAAGGAGATCGTTGAAGAATTGGTCAAATTGGTCGAACCCTTGGACACCAAGGAATGGCTCAAAGAAGTGGAATTCTACAAGAAAGAGTTCCCGTTGAGATATTCCGACAAAGGCGGCCTCACTGCCCAGCGCGTCATCGACACCTGTTATAAGGTCACCGAAGGCAAGGCCATCGTGAGTACCGACGTCGGCCAGCACCAGATGTGGGCCGCGCAGTTTTACCTGTCGGACAAGGGCAATTACTGGCTCTCCTCCGGCGGCGCCGGCACCATGGGCTACGGTTTCCCCGCGGCCGTGGGTGCACAATTTGCCGATCCCAAGGCGCTGGTCGTTGCCATCGTGGGCGACGGCGGCTTCCAGATGACGCTCTTTGAACTGGCAACGGTCTTCATCCATAAACTGCCGGTGAAGGTCCTCATCATCGATAACAAATACTTGGGGATGGTGCGCCAGTGGCAGGAACTGTTCTTCGACAACCGCCTCTCCGGCGTCGATCTCGAAGGCAATCCTGATTTTGTGAAATTGGGCGAAGCGTACGGCATCAAAGGTTTCCACATGGACAAGGTCGCGGATTGCGAACGGGTCATGAAGGAAGCCATGGCCTACAAGGGTCCCTGCATCATCCATGCGGAAGTCATCAAGGAAGACAACGTCTTCCCGATGATCCCTGCAGGCAAGAGCGCATACCATATGATCATTGAAAAGCCGACGGAGAAGCTGGAAAAACCGACGGGTTCAACCTAAGGATATTTATGACAACTACTGCCAAAACCCCTATCCATACGATCAGCGTGCTGGTGGCCAACAAACCCGGCGTGCTTGTGCGCATCGCGCTGGTGTTCGCGCGCCGTGCGTATAACATCGACTCCCTCGTGGTGTCAGCGACGGTCAACCCCAAATATTCCCGCATGACGATCACGGCCAAGGGCGACCTAGAGACCCTGGACCAGATCATCAAGAACGTGAACAAATTGATCGATGTCATCCATTGCGGCGAGCACGACACCACCCACTCCGTGGAGAAGGAACTGGCGCTGTTAAAGGTCAAGGCCTCCCCTGCCGTCAAGGCATTGATCGCCAAGCATTCCCGCAAATTCCATGTGAAGATCGACGACACATCGGAAGGCCACTACATCATCGAGCAGACCGGCACCACGACGGAACTCGACGAATTCGAAGCGCTCATCAAGAAGAATGTCATCGAGATGGTGCGCACCGGCAAGGTCCTCATGGCCAAGGGCAAGGAAAAGACTTAAACTTCTCTGTCGTTAAGGCTGCATGGCAGGATCTTGGGGAGTTCTTTGGGCGGGAGTATCACTTCTGCTATTTCGATGAATTCCGGTGTGTGCTCGATGGATGTGATGCGGCAGCGGCCGCTGTCGACCGACGGATGGTCGAGCCCTAAATATTGAGCTATCCCTGCCTTCAAGGCGTCCAACTCCAGATACATCACGAATTGCCTCTCCTCATCCGCACCCAGACCCAAGACAGTCCTAAGCATGTAGAAATCCAGGTCCAGGATGTCTTCAAGGCTTTTTCCTACACAGAACGCAGACAGGCCCGTCTCCCCATTGATCTCGCTGGAACAGGTGATCTTGGCGAACTTGAAGCTCTCTAATTTCTCATCTGGTGTCAGGCGGATGTTCAATCCCGACGTGCTGTCTGAGCAGGGCATTCACGACCTCCAGGGCGCTTGACGCGTCCGTGTTCTTGGGGTGCAGCTTCAGGGCTTCTTGGAAAAACTCCCGGGCATGAGCATGGTCGCCGCGGTCAAAGTAAATGACCCCCAAGCGGCGCACCCACATGCTTTTCACTATATCATTGTCTGCCGTTGAAATCAAATGCCGCACGGCAGGCTCATCGGCATCGTATTTCATGACCAACTGCTGGCGGCTGACTGTCCAATCCCACCATTCCCGCTGCCGTGTGTGACGTAGCAAATTCTCCTCAGAGGTCCAATACCTGCCCTGTCCAAAGCTTAGCACCGCAAAGACCGTCACCAGCGCCCAAACCACCCGTACATTCAGCCGGGCCAACAGCACACAAAGCCCGATCCATGTAAAATAAAAGAAATGCAGGATCAGAACATTGCCCTGCTTCTCGACCATGTGCCAGTTGACCGCCATGGATACCAGGCCGATCAATATCCACCCCCAACCAAAAGCACGTTCGTCCCTGGCCCTCAGCATCAAGAACACATAGAACGGCAATAATACCGCACTTTCCCTGGTCAATAAGCTGGCAATCAGGAAGATGGCTGCCTGCCAATACCTCTTATGGAGCACGGCCAGCAAGAACAGCAATCCGATCAAGACCTGAAGGCTGTCTCCCCGGCCGGTAATGTAGCGCACCACCCACTCCTGTGCCGGTAAAAAAAGAAACAGCGCCGCACTCCCCAGGGCCAGCCCTTCCTTGCCGAACAGTTTGAACACCAGCAGGAAGATCAGGAAGGCGTTGACGCAATGGATGAACAGATTGATCCACTGATATCCGCGGGCATCAAGGCCGAAGAGAGAATAGTCCAGAATGAAGGACGATTGCAGGACAGGACGGTAATAGGGGAGCTTGATATACCCGGCGGAGGGATGCGCATCGAAAAGCCGGTGGGTCCAAATGCCGGCATAACGGGCGCGGTCCTTGATCAGGGGATTCTTGACGATGGTGTAATGGTCATCAAGGACAAATTGGGCATCAGGACGGGGCTGGTAGACCACGACCGCCGCGAGCAACAATACGGCAGCGACGCCCCATTTATTTAAAGATGTCATTAAGGACATTATTGATGAGCTTCTTGTTCTTGTCTCCGGAAGAAGCTTCACTGTCCTGGACCTGGCTTGCCGGTTGAGCATCCTGATCGGCAGCCTTGGATGATCCCCCGCCTAATATGGAGTTCAGGATATCCCCGACTTCAGGGTTCTTCTCAATGACCTTTTGCAATTGCTTGCTGCCTTCTTCCATAATGGCGTTCCGGCCGATCTTCTTGAGGTCGACAACGGGCGTGAATTTAGGCGCGGTGAGAAGCCCGGTCAGGCGGCCATCGATGCGTATGCGGCCGTCCTCCCCGGAGAGATAGCTCAATCCTTGGGTGTCCTTGACCAATTGGGCGGAGAGGTCTTGGGCGACCACAATGCTCAATGGAATATCCGCCGTCATATCAAAACCAATGCGCCCCGACGCCGTGACATCAAATACCTTGGTACTGACCACTGCCTCATTGATGGTGGCAGCGGAATCGGCAATGGTGAATTGGGCCTCTGCCTTTTGCAATACCGTGGCATCTTCACCCAATTTGTCCTGCAATTTGGCATTGATCCCCTGGTCAAGACTGTCGGCCAGACCCGGCACCATGCCCAGTGTCGGTCCCAATACTGCCTTCAATATATTCAACTTCTCGATCACACCGTCTGTAACTGAAACCTTGGCCTTACCGGTCAATCCCTTCATCATCACATCCGGCGCAAAACCAGCGCCGGCGAGCGCGACGTCGGCATTGACCTTACCCTTGACCACCACCGGCAAAGCCGCCTGGTCGATCAATTCCTCGATCTTGATACCTGCGGCATTGATCTTGGCTGTGAACTGCTGGGCTTTAAGATAGTCCTTCACATCCCCTTCGATCTTGACCGTCCCCTCACCTATGTTCAAAGAAAGGTCGCTCAATTTTGCATCCGCGATCCCGACATCTGCCAGGGCATGGATCTTAGTGATCGAAACAAGGATCTCCTTGAGCTTAAGACCGCCCTGGCTCAACTCGATCTGGGCATCCAATTTCTCCAAACCTTTGGCCCCGGCTTCCAATAATTTTATGTCCGCCCTGACCTTACCTTCAAGCGATAACGGCAACGGGGCTTCTGCCAATACCGGCGACATGGCCTTCAGCGCATCCATCTTCAATTGGCTCAGATCACTTTGCACGACGCCATTGGTCACACTCGCCCTTTGGCCAGAGACATCCAGCTGCACATCCATGGTCGCATGGATATTACGGACGCCTGATGCAAGGCTAAGGTCAACGACGACCGGAAAAGACTTGGTCAGGGAGAATTCATTGACCGTGATGTCGACACCTGGAACGATCACATGCAGAGGCATCTTGGGATCATGGTCGGTGAATTCAATGGACGCACCGCGCACAATAATGCTTTTGACCGACAAAGCCGGCAAGACCAGCGGTTCGACAGGAGCTGGCGTAACAGCAACAGCTTCACCCTTGGCCGCGATCCATGTCTGGCCTTCAGGTTTTTTTCCAATGAGCGCCGCATTCACCACACCTTCGGCTGAACGCACAATATTCACCCTAGTCCCTTCGATCAAGACGCTGCCCACACGCACTTCCCGGGCCATCAGCAAAGGGGCAAACTCAAGGGCCAGGTGGGCTTTTTCCATTTCCAACACAGGACTTGAAGAGAATTGAGGATCATCGTCCACACGCACACCGCTGACATCGACCACGATGCCCTGTAATGAGAGGTTCAGATCTGCCCGGTCAATATGGACAGGGCGTCCCAAGGCATCACTGGCCGCCTTGACGATCTGGGGCAAATACTTGTTCAGGTCAAATGTCTTTAAGAATATGGCCAGCCCGGCAATGGCCAGGACCAAGATGACGAAAATAGAAATAAATAATACTTTAATGATTTTGATCACGGGAATGCTCCATTTGGTCGGCGATGCGTTCTTTAAGTATGCGCTGCTGGTCTTCGGACTTTTGCCTGGCGTCGGCCATCTTCACGGCGTTCTGTTCCATCAATTCATTCATGTGTTCCCTTTGGGTCTCCACACGCTGCTTGATCTGTATACGCAGGTCTTCCATATGCTGCCGATCATTGCGCAGCGCCTGCATCGTATCCCTTTGCTTGGCCAACATGCCCTGCA
>JAYVSG010000068.1:0-2488 GCA_043775535.1 Candidatus Omnitrophota bacterium | reverse complement strand
GCCGCGTTTGGAAACAGCGCTGAAGGAGATCGAGGAGGAATTGAATGGGAGGCTCAAGGTATTGGAATCGGAGGGCAAGCTTGTTGAAGCCCAACGGTTGAAGTCCCGCACCAAATATGACATGGAAATGCTCAAGGAAGTGGGGATGTGCAAGGGCATAGAGAATTATTCACGGGTCTTGTCCGGGCGTCCTGCCGGCGCGCGCCCGTTCTGTCTTATTGATTATTTCCCCAAGGATTTCATTACGGTGATTGATGAGTCCCATGTGACCGTGCCACAGCTCAACGGCATGTATGAGGGGGACCGCAGCCGCAAGGACATGCTGGTCAATCACGGCTTCCGTTTACCGTCCTGTATGGATAATCGCCCTTTGAAATACCACGAATTGAAACCTTTGTTGGGCCAGACCATCTATGTGTCCGCCACACCGGCGCCGTATGAACGCAAGGAAGCCGGCGGCCGTGTCGCGGAATTGATCATCCGTCCGACGGGGATCATTGATCCGCCCATCATATTGAAACCCACAGAAGGCCAGGTGGATGACCTTATCGAACGCATCCGCATTCGGGTGGGCCGGAATGAGCGGGCCCTGGTCACGACCCTGACCAAGCGCATGGCCGAAGACCTCTGCGATTACCTGCAGGGTGCCGGACTGAAGGTTAAATATTTGCATTCGGACATCGAGACCATTGAGCGGGCCAAGATCATCCAGGAACTACGCCAGCAGAAATTCGACTGCCTGATCGGTGTCAACCTTCTGCGCGAAGGCCTGGACCTTCCGGAAGTGTCGTTGGTTGCCATCTTCGATGCCGACAAGCAGGGCTTCCTGCGCTCACAGACCTCCTTGATACAGACTGTGGGCCGTGCCGCACGTAATATCAATGGCGAGGCGGTCCTTTATGCAGATACCCAGTCCGATGCCATGAAGGCCGCCATGCTGGAATGCGAACGCCGCCGCAAGATACAGATCGCCTATAATGAGAAGCATGGCATCACCCCCACCACCATCAAACGCGCCATCACCATGGGCGGGATCGACCAGTGGGCTGATGCGGAAGAGATCGAGATGGCAGCCGCAGGTCTTGATGAAGAAGGGCTGGCCGTGAACCATGAGCTCCATGATCTGGAGAGCCGGATGGAGCTGGCTGCCCGGAACCTGGAATTCGAGAAAGCTGCCAAACTGCGCGACCGTATCCAGGAGTTGAAACGAGTGGTCCCGCCTGCCAGCCGTATCGACAAAATTTGAGCACTGTGGTAATATAAAAAGATGAGTGAGACCCCGATCCCCAATACAGTAGCGCCCGTCATCACCCTGACCGAGTCCGCCGTGGAGAAGGTGAAGTCCATGATGGCCAAGGAGGGCAAGGAAGGCCATTGCCTGCGTTTCGGCCTTGTCACCGGCGGATGCGCGGGACTGTCCTACGAAATGAAATTCCAAAAGAGCGCTTATGACAATGACATTGTCCTCGAGCAAAAAGGACTGAAGGTCATCGTCAACAAGGAAAGCCTGGAATTCGTCAAAGGCATTGAGATCGACTACGTGGATACGCTGCGTGAAAGCGGCTTTAAATACCGCAACCCGAACGCCAAGACCAGCTGCGGCTGCGGCACATCGTTCAGTTAAGGAAGACCATGACCCCCCAAACACTTAAGACCGAGCAATTGCCGGATACGAATAATCTGAGCTACAAGCCTTTGCCGGGTTCGAAGAAGATCTATAAGAGCGGGATCATCCATAAAGATATCCGTGTCCCATTCCGTGAGATCGAACTTTCCCCGACCACGGGTCCGAACAATAAGACCACTCCTAATGCACCCGTCGAGCTCTACGATACTTCAGGTCCTTATAGCAACCCTGAGACTGTGATCGACATCACCCGCGGCCTGCCTGAGCTGCGCAAGGACTGGATCATGGGCCGCGGCGACGTCATGGAATTGGATGAGAGCACATCGCATTACCGCAAGGAACGTGAAGCCGACATTAATTTACTGCCCATCCGTTTCCCGAAACTGCGCAAGCCGTTATGCGCCAAAGAAGGGAAGAATGTCACCCAGATGCACTACGCACGTCAGGGCATCATCACCCCGGAAATGGAATTCATCGCCATCCGTGAGAATTGCGCGCCTGAATTCGTGCGCGATGAGGTGGCCCGCGGCCGTGCCATCATCCCATCGAATATCAATCACCCTGAAATAGAGCCCATGATCATCGGCCGTAATTTCCTGGTCAAGATCAATGCCAATATTGGTAATTCTGCCGTCACCTCAAGCATTGCTGAGGAAGTGGAAAAGATGACCTGGTCCACGCGTTGGGGCGGCGACACGGTCATGGACCTTTCCACTGGAAAGAACATCCACGAGACCCGTGAATGGATCCTGCGCAATTCACCTGTTCCTATCGGTACAGTTCCTATTTACCAGGCCTTGGAAAAGGTCAACGGCAAGGCCGAGGATCTGACCTGGGAGATCTACCGCGACACCTTAATCG
>JAYVSG010000067.1:0-9330 GCA_043775535.1 Candidatus Omnitrophota bacterium | reverse complement strand
CTCCTTAAGTATTGCAGTTGAAAATACGGCCACTTTTCAGGTGGCGCTCTTAGCTTTTCATAGTTTCTTTGCCACTTTAGACGGCGAAGGCCCAAGTTTAACATTCACAAAAGGCTCTTTGCGCCTAGCCTATTTGGGACCGCCTTTAGGTTCCCAATCTGCAGTTCCGCTTTACATTCAATACCACTCCCTGCGTATTTGATACCTGTTTTTCCATCCTTGGTGCCCTCCGTGTGTCTTTTATACGAAGGGTTTGTCTGTTTATTTTCTATTTAATCTAATTTGTAAAGAATGGAGTATTAATATGCATACCAAATCATTAGTTCTAGCGTTATCAATTTTAGCCTTATCCGGTGGATTTGTTTTGGCCCACGAAGGCCATGATCATAATGCGGCCTCCAAGGATCAGAAAATCATCTCCATTGATGGTACTGATTCTACAAAAGCCGTGGAAGTTGGAAACAAAATCTGTCCGGTTAGTGGAGATAAAGTGCCAGCACCAGGCGAAAAAGGCACTATGGGAGATAATCCTATAAAGGTTGCTTATAAAGGTAAGATCTATAACCTTTGCTGCCCGATGTGTACGAAGGATTTTAAGAAAAATCCTAAAAAATACAGCGGCGTTGCCGATAAAGAAGTTAGCGGCGATAAGAAATAACAACTGGAGGGGTTATGGATAATAATTCCTTAATGGGATTACTGTATCCGTTGCACCCAAGGCTCGTGCATTTTCCCATAGCGCTGGTTGTCAGCGCTATGGGAATGCAGGCGCTGGGAGTGATATTTAAGCAAGAATCCTGGCGCAAGTGCGCATGGTTGATGTTTGTATTAGCAGCAATATCAATGCCGGTGGTAATTCTCTCAGGTCTTTGGGAAGCTCAGCGGATGTATTTAAGCCATCCGGTGCTTACCTTGCACAAGTTATGTGCATTCTGGGCAACAGGATTGTGCGTAGCATCTTTACCAATTCTATGGTTTATTCGTGGGAAGAAAGTTTTTCCGGGTGTGTTTTTGATTGTGCTGATCATTATTTCTAGTTTATTAGGTTTTGCAGCCCATCAGGGTGGACGAATGGTCTACGAATATGGAGTTGGCGTCAGCCCATAATTAAGAAAGGATTTATGAAAAACATCGTGATGGCTTTATTAGCTGGGTTATTATCAGCCGGTTATGTGCAGGCCTCAGACCAAAAGAATATAGCTGATGTAAAAGCCCTCGTTCAAAATCAAACCGGCTATTCTTCGGTTATGAATGCTGATATTCAAAAAGAAATAGAGGTTCTTTTGGCGCAGCCCTTAACGCAAGAGGCTGCTGCTAAAGTTACCTTCTTAAATAATCCGCTGATTAAAGCCGAATTAGCTTCAATTGGTATTTCTGAGGCGGATATGCGGGAAGCCGGGATTTTACATAACCCAATATTGACTTATAGTTCTCGTTCTTCCAAAGAAGAGGGAGCCAAGCGCAATAATGAAATTGAAATCAAACAAGATGTAATGGATGTGCTGTTTTGGCCTTTGCGTAAGAAGGTGGCCGGCACACAGTTTAAGGTCGCACAATATCAAGCGGCACAAAAGATCGCCGGTCTTGTTAAGGCGAGCCAATTATCCTATTTAGAATGGCTTGCCGCAGTGCATAAACGAAAGTTAGCCGAAGATCATTTCACAGCACAGCAAGCAGCCTTAGAAATAACTACTCGTCAAAAGGAAGCTGGGAATATCAATGCCCTTCAAATGGCTGGGGTACAGGCGATTACTTATAAAGCAAAAGTTGAATGGTTAAAGACAGAGGCGGAGGTTGAAAAAGCCGCTCAATACCTACGGACAGCCCTCGGCCTAAAGCCGGACCAATTCTTTATGGAAGAGGTCAAGCAAATGCCGGAGTTGCCAAATGAAAGCCTTGTGTTGGCCACACTCGAGAAGCAGATGCTTGAACGACGATTGGACTTGTCTATGAAAAGTTTAGAGATCAAATCTCTGGAGCAATCCATAAATTTAGCTGCTGCCGGTATTTTGCCAGAAATCGAAGTTGGTTATGATCAGGAAACCGAAGCTGATGGTAATAAATTAAAAGGCATTGTAGTTGAAGGACAAGTGCCTGTCTTTAATCGCAACCAAGCGAAACGTATAGGAATTAAGGCCGCTATTGAGACGGCCAAGCATCAATTGGAGGGTATGGAGCAGCAAGCTTTGCTTGATGTCCGTTTGGCCTATCAGAATCTGTTAACCAGTCGCAAGATCGTTGATACGTATAAAGAAGCAATGCCTGTTTATCAGCAAATGGTCAAAGAAACCCTGTATGAATATAACTTTATGCTCAAAGACGTATTTCATGTGCTTGAATCTAAGCAAGCGGAATTGGAAAATCAGGAAGAATATGTGGACGCATTAAAGGGGTACTGGTCCTCACGGATAGAGCTAGAGTATGCAATGGGACAGAAATTACCATTTGATTTGCCGGTGTCATCCGGCGTTGCACAACCTATACAGCCTTTGATGATTGAACATAAACATGGAGGATAAGATGTCTTATATATACCGTTTGAAAGCATTATTTTTAGTAACAATGTTGATGCTCGTTGGAGGCATGGGGAGCCATCAGGCTTTTGCCCAAGAGCGGAAACAGGAGCAAATGCAAAATTTGCCATATACACCGGTGATTACTCCTAATGGTTCGACCATGCCTTGGACAGTAGACAAGGATGGGGCTAAGGTCTTTCGGATCACCATTGGCCAGTGCCAGCATGAGATTGCGCCCGGAATGGTCATTAATGCTTGGTGCTATAACGGTCAAACGCCAGGACCAACGATTGAAGTTACTGAAGGCGATTTATTACGCATTTATGTGACCAATAAATTGCCTGAATCAAGCGCAGTCCACTGGCATGGGATATTGTTGCCGAACGGTATGGATGGGGTTTCAGGGTTAACACAAAAGCCCATTGAACCGGGGCAGACCTTTAAGTATGAATTTCGAATGAAACAGCACGGGACGTTCATGTACCATTCGCATGGTGATGAAATGGTCCAAATGGGGCTTGGGACGATGGGTTTTTTGATCTCCCACCCAAAGAGTGGTCAGAAGGTTGACCGGGATTTCGCTATCTTCTTAAATGAATGGTTTGTTGAGCCTGGGACTAAAACGCCCAATCCCAATATCATGACGGATTTTAATATCTTCACCTTTAATAGCCGTGCTTTTCCGGGAACAGCGCCGTTGGTTGCTAAAACAGGAGATAGGATAAGAATCAGAATAGGTAACGTAGGGCAAGAGTCGCACCCTATTCATTTACATGGTTACAATTTTAAGATTGTAGGCACCGATGGCGGCGATATTCCTTTATCAGCCCAAATACCTGAAACAACAGTTGTGGTTTTTCCGGGGCAAACAAGAACTCTTGAGTTTGTTGCCGATGCACCCGGTGATTGGGCATTCCATTGTCATCGCCGCCATCACCCTATGAATGCCATGGGGCATGATACGGCCAATGTTCTTGGCGTTAATCAGGACGATGTTAAGGATAAAGTCCGGGACCTGGTGCCAGGATATATGTCTATGGGTGAGAATGGCATGGATGAAATGAATTACATGAAGATGAAAGGCCCCGAAAATACGCTTCCAATGATGGGTGGCAAAGGTCAGTTTGGTCCAACAGGGATGGGAGGCATGTTTACTGTGCTTATGGTGAGGGACAATTTGAAAGATTATGACCATCCAGGAGATTATCCTCATCCTAAAGGAACAGTTGCTGACGTAGTCAGCGAAGAGAATAAGAAATAATTTAGTAATGTAACTATAGAGGGCTGATATGACACACGTTTACTACGTTCGAGGCATGCATTGTGCCAGTTGTGCTGAGAAGATCGAGAAGGCTTTGAAGGCCTTGCCTCAGATATCTTCTGCGAAGGTCGATGTGAATACAAAGCAATTAACCGTCCAAATGAACAAGCATGTCGAGTTGGACAAACTTAATGACGCACTAAAGACTTCTGGTGAATATACTTTATCAGAGCAAGCCTTAACACAAGTAGCTCCGGATGAAGGCATCAAGAAATTCCTGCCTCTTATTGCAATCTTCTTTTTGATTGTCCTCTTCACGGTCTTTCAACAATGGCGAAATGGTCCCAATGTTTTTAATGCCATGCATGATTTTATGGGCGCTTTCTTTTTGGTATTTGGTGGGTTTAAAGTGGCCAACTGGAAGGGATTTGTGGAAAGTTACAGGACCTATGATATAGTGGCCCGCAAAAGCGAGGTCTACGCCTATCTCTATCCGCTGATTGAGATTGGCTTAGGCTTAGCGTATCTGTTTCATATTAATCTATTCGTCACAAACCTTATTACACTAATTGTAATGGGAATAAGCACCATCGGTGTGGCCCAAGCTTTAATGGCCAAGAAGAAGATCGTATGCGCCTGTTTAGGGGCTGTCTTTAAAATCCCTATGACGAAAGTCACATTATTGGAGGATGTGCTTATGTTTTTAATGGCATTAGCAATGCTGGTTCTTTATGGTGTTTAATACATTCACATTTATTGTTTTCTTTGGGTGTGTGTACGTGGCGTATAGGCTGCTTGGCCACAAGTCGCAGAATCATCTGCTTCTTCTCGCTAGCTACTTTTTTTACGCCAGTTGGGATTGGCACTTTCTTTTCCTGCTTCTGGCCAGCACACTCATTGATTATTTCTGTGCTATAAAGATCGATCAAACGGCACCTGCATCCAGAAGGAAATCATGGCTCACGCTTAGCATTTGTGTAAATTTGGTCGTTCTTGTTTTCTTTAAGTACGCCAACTTCTTCTCCCACGAATTTTCTGTACTCCTTAACTCTTTGGGGATGCAGACAGACCAGTTTACTCTGAACGTCCTGCTTCCCGTCGGAGTGTCTTTCTATACCTTCCAATCCATCGGTTACATCGTGGATGTCTATTCAAATAAGGTTAAAGCGGAGAGAAATTTGGGGGATTATGCGCTATTCGTTGCATTTTTCCCTCAGCTTGTAGCGGGCCCTATTGAGCGTGCGCAGCACATGTTGCCTCAATACAAATCTCCCCGCGTAATCACACCACAAAAGAACAAGGAGGGTCTGTGGTTCATTTACTGGGGATTTTTCCTTAAAGTTTTCGTGGCCGATAATATGGCTAGGGTCGTTGATCTTGTTTTTACGAAAAGCGGACATATACCTGGTATAGAAGTGCTTCTGGGTAGCTATGCTTTTGCTTTTCAGATATTTGGAGACTTTGCCGGATACTCATTTATAGCAATGGGTTTGGGGAGGTTATTAGGACTTGACTTGATAGTCAATTTCCGTTTCCCATATTTTGTAGAAAACCCGAGTGATTTTTGGAAGCATTGGCACATTAGTTTATCCGCATGGTTACGAGACTATCTATACATCCCATTGGGTGGAAATCGCGGGGGAGAGTTAAAAACATATCGAAACTTGATGATTACTATGTTGCTTGGGGGGCTCTGGCATGGCGCTGCATGGACATTTGTCCTATGGGGTGTTTTTCAAGGGTTGATGTTGAGCGCGTATAGGCTTTCAAAGGCTATATTGACCAATAGGAGTAAGCAGAGTTGGCTTTATATTCGTGTTTTCAAAGTTATCATCATGTTTCAGATCACTTGTATTGGATGGCTTATTTTCAGGGCAGGTTCGTTACAACAATTGAGGGATTTTCTATATAGTTTGGTGTTTAATTTCAGTGCGCCGTCCAATTTGGCCTCATATATTGCCGCTCAAATTATATTCTATACGGGTTTATTATTGATCATTCAGGGCATTCAAAGATATAAGAACAATTTAATGGCAATACCTGAACTTTCAGGCTTTCGCCCATGGTTTTTTTATTTAGCAATGTTTTACCTTTTGACCTGCTGGGGAGAATTTGGCGGTAAACAGTTTATCTATTTTCAGTTTTAGAGGGCTGATCATGAATATCGAAATGTTATTCCGATTCTTTAATCATATCGAGCCTAAATATTTAGTGTTTCTATTCGGCAAAGCTGTGCTTATAGCAATTGCCTTTTTTTTACTTAAGAAGTATCAGCCTCAGTGGAGAAGACTAGGCTATACGGTTATTCTGATTCTATTTCTTCGCATATTCTTATTTGATCAATATGTGAGCTGGGGAAATTATTTGAACCATTTGACTGTTGATGATGTTGGTTGGCGGCAAATGAGCGTCCTGGAATTTGAGAAAGTGAAGTTCTTCAAAAAAGAGCAGCCCGTTCCTTTTTTGGCGGTTGGCTCAAGTCAGACACATGCGATCTTCGATCCATATGCAGTTGAGCATAAAGAGCTGAGTGTTTTCTATTTATCCGGGATGGGTCCCATGGACCTCTATTTGTATAGAGACTTCGTTGCTTCTTTTAAGCCCAAAGTTATTCTTCTATACCTCTCTGAATTTGATTTGGCCCAAGCCCCAAGACTTGAGGGAGCAAAACTCGCCCCTCGCCAAGGATTGGATTTATTGAAAACCTATCCAAAGCTTCTCGAAATAGCAAAAAAAACCAACTCTGAAACAGAACTAAAAGAAATGGTGGTTAGTGAATTGCTGCCTGAATACAAATATTCATTTATTTTTAAGGGGTTCAGTGAAAAGCTGATGAGGAAAAATAAAGCATTACAGGCGGAGTCGCTACTTAAAGCGCTGACCCCTAATACAGAACAAATTAAAGCTGATATTGAACACGCTCAAAAGGCGTGGGATGCAGGCTGGATAAAGTATAATAGGCATTTTCTAAGTGAGTTTTTATCATACTGCGAAGATAAGTCCTTAAAGGTCATTATTGTGGAAGGACAGTATCACCCTTGGGCGTACACAACTAAGAGTATCTATTTGAACGAAATCAGTGTTAAGGAGTTAAGATCTTTAACAGAAACCTTCAAAAATGTTACCTTCATTCCCCGCTCTGCGGTCATTAGATTCGGCCAGGATGATTATAGTGATGCGACTCATGTAAAAGAAAAGCCTGCGAAGCTTTTTGTTGAAGATTTATTGAATAAGACCTATGTCCACCTCAATGCACCAAATCTTTAATAAACTATTAACATACATATAGTTAGCTATTATCTTGAGCTCTTTAAAGAGACAAAAGGGACAAAAAGATAGGTTATTCCCTGCATTGGTGGGGGACCCACCCCAGTTATCATTATTAAGCCCTTTGGCCAATAGGTCGAAGGGCTTTCTATATATGGGAGAAAGACTTCCATCAATTGACCTTACCCCATAAAACTGGACGCTTTGCAGGTTTAATCTTCTTGAGGTAGAATGAACCCAACTCAAAGAAGTTTACTGAAGAACAGATCATTAATGCGGTCAGGCGGCATGGAAGTCTCAGATGTCAGACGCTTGCGTGAGCTTGAAGATGAGAATCGAAGACTTAAGCATATTGTTGCGGAGCTGACGATTGTAGATACGTTTAGCAAGAAGGCATTGTCTGTTGAGGTAGACTTCTCAATCCCTGGAGAGCGTGTGACCAGGGTCCTAGTTGGCTGGAAGAGTACAATGCGTTCAGGCCTCACGGCTCTCTGAATGACTTAACGCCGGATGAGTTTATCCGGCAGTGGCAGGAAAAAGAAGCACAAGATCCTTCGAAGATTCAACCGGTGGAGTGTCCGGTCTAAGGGGTAAGGTCAGATACTCAAGTTCGGGAAGTTAAATTAAAAGTGCCTTTGGTCCACCGTACTAATTTATACCAATCAGGATTCGAGAAAAGTCGTAATGTAAATTGACCAAATTAAAATTATAACTTGAAATAGTCAGATAGCGTGGCATGCTAACTCCATGAAAAAATATCAGAAACAAATAGAACGTCTTCAAAAAGAATTGACCGAAATCAAAGAGCGTTACCGTCTTTTTATGGAAATGTGCCCGGATGCTGTTGTGACGGTATGTGATGGTAAGTTTGCTTCTGTTAATAAGGCGGGTTTAAAGCTTTATGGTGTAAAGAATGCGAAGGGGCTTATCGGTAAGAATGCCTTGGATTTTCTCCACCCTGATTATCATGGCGTCGCGCACGAACGTATAAAACAATTAAAACAGGGTAAGCCCGTTCCAGCGTTGGAAGAGAAATTGGTCCTGGCCGACGGTAAGGTTGTTGATATTGAGGCTGTTGCTACACCGGTTACGTTAAATGGCAAGCAGGGCATTGAGGCCATCGTCCGTGACATTACGGACCGTAAAAAGGCGCAGAAGCTTTTAGAAGAAAAAAATATCGCGCTAAGAGAGCTGCTTAGCCAGATTGAGCATAGAAAAATCTCCATGCGTGAGCAGATCATGTTTAATTTAGACACACTCATCCGTCCTTATCTTAAGGAACTGAAAAAGAAATCTACGAAGATTGAACAAAAACAAATTACATTTATTGAAGATAGTTTGCAGAAAATGGTGGAATCATTTGGACCGACCCTCCACCGTAATATTGAGAAGTTTAGTCCCAAAGAAGTATTGATTTGTAATATGATCCGCAAGAACCTCCCCAATAAAGAAATTGCCCGCCTTTTAAAGATCTCTCCCTTGACCGTCGGGACGCACCGTAACCGTATCCGCAAGAAATTAGGCCTTACCCGCGCCTCCAATCTCACTGTTTACTTGCAGAAGAATTAAATCCATTACGTTTTAGAAAACCCTGCCAAATTAAAGAAATAAAATATTTATAAAAATAATTGTGTGCCAGTTTTTATTTGGTAATATTAATTCTATTACAGTAAATATACATGATTTGTAAATAAATAGTCAGTATTTGGTGTAGCCATGTCAGTTATGACGAGGAATGATGCGCTAGGATGATCAAATTTAAGAAATTCGATGCTCTAAAGTAAAAGGATGCTATGGATAGAATATGGAAGGTAATGGTCTGTGCAGGCATCTTTTATGCGACTGTTTCGCCAGGCAGTCTCCTCTTTGCGGCAACTGTTCCGGTAGGTGCTCCGACGGCAGGACAGGAAGATTCCAGGATCAAAAAAGAACAACGCTTTCAATCAAATAATTCTAATGGTTTTGAGAAGGGGGTCATTGACCATTCGCAAGAACCATCTTCTAAGGAGGCCCCTGCGGGTGTACCATTTCATCTGTCTGATGTGCAATTCTCCGGCAATACAGACATTCCTGCAACAGAATTCAAACCGTTCGTCCAAAATTTAATAAATCACGACATTACTTTAGCTGATGTCCAGAAAGCAGCAGAACAGATTGAACAGTATTACCGTAAAAAAGGATTCGTAGCGTGTTATGTGTATGTCCCTGAACAGAAAGTCCATGATGGGGTCCTGACTATTAATATAGTAGAAGGCAAACTGGGGAAGATGGACTTTAGTGGTAACC